>NZ_JBNXUO010000013.1:0-136422 GCF_050563535.1 Falsiroseomonas sp. CW058 | reverse complement strand
GGCCCGGCGGGCGACGGCGGCGGCGGCCTCGGCCCCTTCGGCCTGCGCGGCGGCATGGCGGGCGCGCGCGGCCTCCAGCTGCGCCTCGGCGGCCTGGGCGGCGCGGGCGGCCTCCACGCGCTGGTCGGCCAGGCGCACCTCCTCCTCCGCGCGGCGGCGGGCGAGGGCGGCGGCCTCCTCGGCCGCGCGGCGGCGTTCGGCGGCGGTGCGCTCCGCCTCCCGGATGTCGCGGGGGGAAGGCTGCTGCGCGGCGGCCGACGCGGCGGCGAACAGCGCGAGCAGCATCAGGGCGGATCGGGTCGGGGCGCGGCGCACCGGACGGGTGTAGCCGAAACCCCGCCCCGGCGTGACCCCGGGCGCGGGATGGTTATGCTGCCGCCCTCGCAACCAGGGGACCGGGGACGCATGGCCGCCTACAGGACGCTCGGCATCGATGCCGTCGTGAATCTCGAATTCGGGTCGAGCCCGAAGCGCGAGGGATGGCAGCGCAGCTTCATCGAGGGGAAGATCGGCCAGGATCCCGGCCAGTTCGTCGGCATGACCGAGGACGCCTTCCTCGCGAAGATGGACCGCGCGGGGATTGAGCACTGCTTCCTGCTGGCCATCAAGGCCGGCAGCGCGCAGCACGTCGTCAACCGCCGCGTCCCCTACGAGGCGGTGGCCGAGGTCTGCCGCCGGCACCCGACGCGCTTCAGCGGCCTGGCCGGCGTCGACCCGACCGAGGGCATGGCCGGGCTGCGCCACCTGGAATACGCGGTGAAGGAGCTCGGCTTCGTCGGCGCGCATCTCTACCCGCACTGGTTCGAGATGGCGCCCGACCATGCGCGCTACTACCCAATCTACGCGAAGTGCTGCGAACTCGGCATCCCCATCCAGATGCAGGTGGGCCATTGCCTGCGCTATTCGGACGAGCGGCCGCTGAAGAGCGTCGGGCGGCCCATCACGCTCGACACCATCGCCTGCGACTTTCCCGACCTGAAGCTGGTCGGCATCCATATCGGCTGGCCCTGGACCGAGGAGATGATCGCGGTGGCCTACAAGCACCGCAACGTCTTCATCGGCACCGACGCCTATGCGCCGAAGCACTGGGACGAGAAGTTCGTGCGCTTCATGAACAGCTTCGGCCAGGACAAGGTGATCTTCGGCACCGACTACCCGGTGATCGACCCCGAGCGCGCGCGCGAGGAGTTCGAGGCGCTGGGCCTGCGCGAGGGGCCGAAGGCGAAGGTGCTGCGGGACAACGTGATCCGGCTGTACGGCCTGAAGCTGCCGCTTTCGGACGGCAGCTTCGCCTAGAGCGTGATCGCCGCAGGCTGGAACGGCCGGAGGCGTGAATCACGCGAGAAAACAAGAGCCTGGACCATGATCCGCGCTTCAATCAACGCGGATCATGGTCCAGGCGCCCGTCGCCCCTTCCCCACGGGGAAGGGGCGACGCAAGGCGGCGCGCGGCTACCCCGCGTGCCGCAGCGCCCGCTTCACGTAGCGCCCGGTGCCGACCAGGCGGTCGTCCAGCGCGCCGTCGCGCAGCGCGAAGCGGCCGCGGACGAGGGTGTGGACCACGCGGCCCGTCATCTCCCACCCCTCGTAGATCGAATATCCGGCCGAGGAGACGACGCCCTCCCGCGTCACCGTCCAGCGCGCCTTCGGGTCCACCACGGCGAGATCCGCGTCCATCCCGACCGCGATGCGCCCCTTCGCATGGGAAAGGCCCATGCAGCGCGCCGGGTTGGTGGCCGTCAGCGCGGCGATGCGCGCAAGCGTCAGCCCGCGCTTCGCGTGCCCCTCGCTCAGCAGCACCGGCAGCATCGTCTCCATCCCCGGGCAGCCGGGGGAGGCCGCCCAGATGCCGCCCGCCTTGGCGGAGGCGTCGCGATGCACATGGTCGGTCGCGACCGTGTCCACGCTGCCGTCCAGCACGCCGCGCCACAGCGCCTCCCGGTCGGTGGGCTCGCGCAGCGGCGGGTTGATCTTGCCGGTGTCGCCGCCCTCCCATGTGACGTCATGCGTCAGGTAGTGCGGGCAGGTCTCCACGAAGACGCGCGCGCCCGCCGCGCGCTGGCGCAGCGCCGCCCTCAGCGCCTCCTCCGAGGAGGTGTGCACGACATAGAGCGGCACCCCCGCCACGCCCGCCACATAGGCCGCGTGCTGCACCGCGTCGGCCTCGACGAAGGGCGGGCGGGTGGCGTTCCAGGTGGCGAGCCCACCGCGCCCCTCCGGGTCCGCCTTCATCAGCCGGTCGCGCAGCACCCAGGCCATCTCGATCGTCTCGGGATGCGGGCAGACCATGCCGCCGCAGGCGGCCGCCGCCTCGCACAGCCGCAGCAGGAAGCCGTCGTCGATGTCGGGCAGGCCGAGCCGCTTGCCCTCGCCGCCGCGGTTGTTCATGAAGATCTTGAAGGTCGGCGCGCCCCATTCCGCGGCATAGCGCGCGACGCCGGCCAGCTGCGCCTCGGTCGAGATGATGGGGTGGTAGCCGAAGTCGATCCGCGCCCCCGCCTCGGTCACCGCGACGACGTCGGGAAGCACGTCCTCGAACGGGTCGGACGCCATCAGGTAGGGGATGAAGCAGGTGATGCCGCCCGCCGCCGCGGCCGCGCTTTCCCGGTCCGCATCGCCCGGCACGCGGGGGCGGGAGATGTCCCTGCCATGGCCGAGATGCAGGTGGACGTCGATCGCGCCGGGCAGCACCGCGAGGCCGCGCAGCGCCACCTCCTCCGCCGCCGCGCAGGCCTCCCCGGGGGCGAGGAGCGCGGCGATGCGGCCGTCGCGCAGCGCGATGTCGCAGGCGGCCTCGCCGTCCGGCAGCACGGCGCGGCCGCCGCGCAGCACGAGGTCGAAGGCGGTCATGGCGCGGCAGCGCCGCGCAGCGCCGCGACCGTCTCCTCGGTTGTCATCACGTCGGCGTATTTCTCGCTCATGTCGAACAGGTTCACGGCGTGCGAGACCTGGCTGCGGTCATAGACCGCGTCCTGCGGAACGACCACGCGGAAGTTGTAGGCGAAGGCATCGACGACCGACCCGCGGACGCAGCCGCTGGTGGTGCAGCCGGTGACCACCAGCGTGTCGGCGCCGAGGTCGATCAGGTAGCTGGCCAGCGGCGTGCCGAAGAAGGCGGAGGGGTGCTTCTTCGGCAACAGCACGTCCTTCGGCCCGGGCGCGATCTCCGCCACGAAGTCGTAGCCATTGCGCGCCACCGTCATCAGCGCCGGCACCTTCTCCGCGAGCCGGCCGGTGTCGAAGCTCTCCTTCGGGGCGACATGGGGATAGAGCACGGGCCAGCCGCGTTCGCGGAACAGCCCGAGGATGCGCGCGATGTTGCCGACCGCGCCCCAGGCGACCTCTCCGCAGGAGGTGGGGAATTCCTTGATCGATTCGAAGAAGGGAAGCGGCGTCGTGCCGGTGGTGCGGTACTGCACGTCGATGATCAGCAGCGCCGGGCGCCGGCCGAGCCCCGACCTGCGCCCGAAGCCGGCGGCGCGGTAGGCGCGCTGCTCTTCCTCGGGGATGATCCCGTCCCAGGGTTTCATGGCCGCTCCCGCGTGTTGACCCATCGGTCAGGCTAGGCGAGGACGCCGCCGCTTCCAACCCGGCCCCGCCCCGCGCCTGCGATGGCCGGGCGCGGCCACGGGGTGACCGGACGGGCCTTCCCGCGTTAGGCTCGTGCCAGAGGAAGGAAACGCGGCGTGACATGGATGCCCCCGACGGCCCCGGCGTGAACGCGGGCGCGCGCGGCCTGCCCCGCATCCGCCCGCGCGGGCGGGTCGCGACCGGTGCGGCGCTGGCCGAGGTGGGGGAGACCATCGCCGGCCTGAAGCTGCGGCGCGACCTGATGGTCGAGCACCTGCACGCCATCCAGGACCGCCACGGCTGCCTGCGGGAAGGCCATCTCGTCGCGCTCGCGCAGCTTCACCGCGTCGCGCCCGTCGAGGTGTTCGAGGTGGCGGGCTTCTACGCGCATTTCGACATCCTGCCCGACGACGCCCCGCCGCCGCCCGCGACCGTGATCCGCGTCTGCGACGGCCTGCCCTGCGCCATGGCGGGCGCGGATGCGCTGCGGGATGGCATCGCCGCGGCGATGCCGGATGCGCGGGTGGTGCGGGCCCCCTGCATGGGCGCCTGCCACCGCGCGCCGGCCTGCGCGGTCGGGCACGGGCTGGTGGAGGAGGCGACGGTGGCGCGGGTGCTGGGCGGCGCCGTCTCCCGGCCGGCGCCGCCGACGCTTGCGGAGTACCTTGCCCGCGGCGGCTACGCCGCATTGCGCGCGCCCCCCGCGCCGGAGGCGACGCCCCCCGCGCCGGAGGCGACGCCGCCCGCGCCGGAGGCGACGCTGGCCGCGCTGGAGGCCGCCGGGTTGCGCGGCCTCGGCGGCGCCGGCTTCCCGGCGGCGCGGAAGTGGCGGCTGGTGCTGTCGCAGCCCGGCCCGCGCCACCTGGTGGTGAATGCCGACGAGGGCGAGCCCGGCACCTTCAAGGACCGCCACTGCCTGGAGGCCGACCCGCATCGCGTGCTGGAAGGCATGCTGCTGGCCGCCGTCGCGATCGGCGCCGAGGCCTGCTGGTTCTACCTGCGTGACGAATACGCCGCGCTCCGCGCCGTCCTCGCGCGGGAGATCGCGGCGCTGGACGCTGCGGGGCTGCTGCCGGTCCCGGTGCATCTGCGCCGCGGCGCGGGCGCGTATATTTGCGGGGAGGAGACGGCGCTGCTGGAAAGCCTGGAAGGCCGCCGCGGCTATCCCCGCCACAAGCCGCCCTTCCCGGGGCAGCGCGGCCTGTTCGGACGCCCGACGCTGATCCACAACGTCGAGACCCTGTGGTGGCTGCCGGAGATCCTCGGCACACCTGGCGGCGCGGCGCGCTTCGCCGCGCAGGGCCGCCGCGGGCGGTCGGGGCTGCGCTTCTTTTCCGTCTCCGGCCGCGTGCGCGACCCCGGCGTGAAGCTGGCGCCGGCCGGCGTCACCGCGCGCGAGCTGGTGGAGGAGTTCAGCGGCGGCATGGCGGCGGGGCACGCCTTCGCGGCCTATCTGCCGGGCGGCGCTTCGGGCGGCATCCTGCCGGCGGCGCTGGCGGACCTGCCGCTCGATGTCGGCACGCTGGACGCGCAGGGCTGCTTCGTGGGGTCCGGCGCCGTCGTCGTGCTGTCGGACCGCGACGACCTGCCGGAGGCCGTGCGCAACCTGCTGCGCTTCTTCCGCGACGAGAGCTGCGGGCAGTGCACGCCCTGCCGCGTCGGCACCGCCAAGGCCGCGCGGATGCTGGACGCCCCGCGCTGGGACCGTGCGCTGCTGGAGGAACTGGCGCAGGCGATGGCGGACGGCTCGATCTGCGGGCTCGGCCAGGCGGCGATGAACCCGGTGCGCAGCCTGTTGCGCTTCTTCCCGGAGGAGGTGCCGTGAGGTTCACGCTGGACGGGCGGGAGGTGGAGGCCGCGCCGGGCGAGACGATCTGGGCGGTGGCGCGGCGCGAGGGCGTGGAGATCCCGCATCTCTGCCACCTGCCGCGGCCGGGCTACCGCGCGGACGGCAACTGCCGCGCCTGCCTCGTCGAGATCGAGGGGGAGCGCGTGCTCGCTGCCTCCTGCATCCGCGAGCCGGCGCCGGGGATGGTGGTGCGCAGCGCGGGGGATCGTGCGGTCCGCGCGCGGCGGATGGTGTTCGAACTGCTGATGGCCGACCAGCCGGGCGCCGCGGCGCGCGACGCGACCGGCGGCTTCGCGCGCTGGGCGGGCAGGCTCGGCGTCGGGTCGTCCCGCTTCGCGCCGGAAGCCGCGCGGCCGGCGCCGGACCACTCGCACCCCGCCATGGCCGTGCAGCTCGACGCCTGCATCGCCTGCGGCCTGTGCGAGCGCGCCTGCCGCGAGGTGCAGCACAACGACGTCATCGGGCTGGCGGGGCGCGGCATGGGGGTGACGGTCGCCTTCGACCTGCTCGACCCGATGGGCGCGTCCTCCTGCGTCGGCTGCGGGGAATGCGTGCAGGCCTGCCCGACCGGCGCGCTGCTGCCGGCCGCCGTGCTGGATGCGGGCGGCCGCCGCGCCGCGCCGCCGGAGCGCGAGGTGGCGAGCGTCTGCCCCTATTGCGGCGTCGGCTGCCGGATCGGCTTCCGCACGCGCGACGGTGCGATCGAGGAGGTGGTGGGCCTCGACGGGCCGTCGAATCTCGGGCGGCTCTGCGTGAAGGGGCGCTTCGGCTTCGACTATCTCCGCCATCCCGACCGGCTGACGCGGCCGCTGGTCCGCATCGAGGGCGCGGCGAAGGACCCGGCCGACTGCGCCGATCCGCGCGCGGCCCGCGCGAAGTTCCGCGAGGCGTCGTGGGAGGAGGCGATGGCGCGCGCCGCGGGCGGCCTCGCCCGCATCCGCGACGGCATCGGCCCGGCGGCGCTGGCGGGCTTCGGCAGCGCCAAGGGATCGAACGAGGAGGCCTACCTGTTCCAGAAGCTGGTCCGCACCGGCTTCGGCACCAACAACGTGGACCACTGCACGCGGCTGTGCCACGCCGCATCCGTCGCCGCGCTGTTCGAGACGATCGGCAGCGGCGCCGTCACCGCGCCTTTCACCGCCGCGGCCGAGGCCGACCTGCTGCTGGTGATCGGCGCGCGGCCGACCGAGAACCACCCCGTCGCCGCGACCTTCCTGAAGGACGCGGCCGCGCGCGGCGCGAAGCTCGTGGTGATGGACCCGCGCGGCACCGGGCTCGACCGCTTCGCCGAGGAGGTGGTGCGCTTCGCGCCGGGGCAGGACGTGGCGCTGCTCAACGCCATGCTGCACACGATCCTGGAGGAAGGGCTGCACGACGCCGCCTTCGTCGCGGCGCGGGTGGACGGGTTCGAGGAATTGCGCGCGCATGTCGCGGCCTGGGCGCCGGAAGCGGTGGCGGCGCGCTGCGGCGTGGATGCGGCGCAGATCCGCCGCGTCGCGCGGCTTTTCGCCCGCGCGCGGGCGGCACTCACGCTGTGGGGCATGGGCGTCAGCCAGTCGGTGCACGGGACGGAGAATGCGCGTGCGCTGATCGCGCTGTCGCTGGTCTGCGGCCATGTCGGCCGGCCGGGGGCGGGGCTGCACCCGCTGCGCGGGCAGAACAACGTGCAGGGCGCGTCCGATGCGGGGCTGATCCCGATGATGCTGCCCGACTACCACCGCACCTCCGACCCCGCGGCGCGCGCCTTCCTCGAGGAGCTTTGGGGCGCTACGCTCGACCCCGCGCCGGGGCTGACGGTGGTCGAGATCCTGCACGCGGCGGAACGCGGCGCGATCCGCGGCATGTATGTGATGGGCGAGAACCCGGCCATGTCCGACCCGGACCTGGCGCATGCCCGCGCGGCCCTCGCGCGGCTCGACCACCTCGTCGTGCAGGACCTGTTCCTGACCGAGACGGCGGCGCTGGCCGATGTGGTGCTGCCCGCTTCGGCCTGGCCGGAGAAGGACGGCACGGTGACCAACACCAACCGCCAGGTGCAGCTGGGCCGCGCCGCCGTGCCCCCGCCGGGCGAGGCGCGGCAGGACCTGGCCATCATCG
The DNA here is from genome assembly GCF_050563535.1 of Falsiroseomonas sp. CW058. NCBI lineage: Bacteria > Pseudomonadati > Pseudomonadota > Alphaproteobacteria > Acetobacterales > Roseomonadaceae > Falsiroseomonas > Falsiroseomonas sp. CW058. The sequence goes on along the minus strand of NZ_JBNXUO010000013.1, from coordinate 128,907 downwards.
TGGAGATGGCCCGCCGGCTGGGCCTCGGCTGGGCCTACGCGAATCCGCGCGAGGTCTTCGCGGAGATGGCGCGGGCGATGCCGTCGCTGGCCAACATCACCTGGGAGAGGCTGGAGCGCGAGGGCGGCGTCACATATCCCAGCGCCGCGCCGGATTCGCCGGGGCAGGCTGTCGTCTTCGCAGACCGCTTCCCCACCCCCGATGGCCGCGCCCGGCTGGTGCCGGCCGGCCCCGGCGACCCGGAGGAGGCGCCGGATGCGGAATACCCCTTCGTCGTGACCACGGGGCGGGAGCTGGAGCACTGGCACACCGGCGCCATGACGCGCCGCGCGCGGGTGCTGGATGCGCTGCAGCCCGCGCCCACCGTGTCGCTCGCGCCGGCGGAGCTGCGGCGGCTTGGCGTCGCGCCCGGCGCGCGGCTGCGCGTGGTGACGCGGCGCGGCGCGGTCGAGCTTGCCGCGCGGGAGGACCCGGCCCTGCCGGAAGGGCTGGCCTTCATTCCCTTCGCCTATGCCGAGGCGGCGGCGAACCTGCTGACCTCGCCCGCGCTCGATCCCGTCGGGCGCATACCGGGCTTCAAGCACTGCGCGGCGCGGCTGGAACGCGCGTAGCGGCGCCGGATCGGTCGCGTTGCCGAACGGGGTGCGCCGCGCCGCGCACGGGGACGGGACTTCTCAACCGCGCTGCGCTGGCCATACTGCGCCCCCACCAGCGAACAGCGAGATTGCCGGACAGGCATGCGGGACATGGACGGGCAGGCGCTCCTGACGCTCGAGGAACGCGCCGCGGAGGCGGCGGCGATCCTGCGCCTGCTGGCGAATGAGCGGCGTCTGATCCTGCTCTGCACGCTGGTGGTGGAGGGGGAGGCGCGTGTCGGCCGCCTGGCCCAACGCGTGCGCCTGTCGCAGCCCGCCGTGTCGCAGCACCTGGCGAAGCTGCGGGAGGATGGGCTGGTGGCGACGCGGCGCGCGGGCACCACCATCCATTACAGGATCTCCGACCCGAGGGTGGAGACTCTGATCACGACGCTGAAGGACGTGTTCTGCGCCGATCTCCGCCCCCTGCCGGAGTGATGTGGGCGGCGGCCGCGGATCATACGTCCGGCATCATGCACTGACCCTTGCGGCCCACGGAGTGGGCCGAGCGGCCGAATGGCCGCCGCGCCACGTGGCGCGCAGCCGAGGCCGCGGATGCGGCCGCCCGGCGCCTGAGGGCACAGAAAAAGTCATGCGAGCGGCCATCGCGGATGGCCGGTCGCATCAGCCGCCGCTCTCCTCCTCCGCCGCCTCGTCCCGGCCGAGCAGCGCGGCGTCGATCTGCGCGACGAGCTTCGAGAAGTCCACCGGCTTCGGGTGGTAGTCGTCGCAGCCGGCCTCCAGCACCTTGCCGCGGTCGCCCGACATGGCGTGCGCGGTCAGCGCGATGATCGGGATGCGTGCCGTCGTGCCGTCCCCGCGCAGCGTGCGCGCGGCGGTCCAGCCATCCATCACCGGCAGGTTCATGTCGAGCAGGATGACATCCGGCTGCTCGGCCCGCGCCTTGTCCACGCCATCCTGGCCGTCATGCGCCAGCACCACTTCGAAGCCGCGGCGCTTCAGCCGACGGGACAGGAAGTCCCACAGCTCCTCGTGGTCCTCGACCAGCAGTATCTTCGTCATCCCGCACCCTCCGTTGTTCCTGCCGGCGCGATGCGGCGGAGCTCGTTCAGGAGTTCCTCCGGCATCCCTTCCTCCGCCGGGACGATCCGCCGCACCTCGCCGCGCAGCTTCTCGAGCTCCTCCGGCGGCACCTCGCCATCCGTCACCGCGATGACCGGCAGGTCGCGCAGTTCCGGCCGGCGCCGCATCTCCCTCAGCAGGGCGAATTCCTCGCCGCTCCCGCCCGGGCGCAGCTCCATCAGCAGCACCGCCGGCACCGGCGGCTGCGCGAGGCGGGCGAGCGCCGCGTCCGGCGTCGCCACCGCTTCCGCCGTCCATCCCTCGCCCGCCAGCAGCGCGACCAGCTCCGCCCGTTCCGCCTCGTCGCTCTCCACCACCAGCGCAAGTCCCGGCTGCGTCTCTCGCCGGAAGCGGTCCAGCACGCGCTTCAGCCTTTCCCACCGCACCGGCTTGTTGAGGTAGTCCGCCGCGCCGAGCGAGAAGGCGAGGCCCCGTTCCTGCACCACCGTCACCATCACCACCGGCGTCTCCGCCAGGTCGGGGTCCGCCTTCAGCGCCGACAGCACCGCCCAGCCATCCATCCGCGGCATCATCACGTCCAGCAGGATGGCCGCCGGCTTCAGCTCCCTCGCCATCTCGAGCCCGCGCGCCCCGTCGCTCGCGCAGCGCACGGCGAAGCCCTCCCGCCGGAGGAAGCGGGACAGCAGGTCGCGCGTCGCCGCGTCGTCGTCCACCACCAGCACCAGCCCGGCCGGCCCGTCATGCTCGGCCGCCGCGGCCTCCCCGATCTGGGCGGCCGGCTCGTCCTCCTCCGCCCGCGCGGTGCGCAGGTCGGCGGGGATGCGGAGCGTGAAGGCGCTGCCCTGGCCCGGCTCGCTCCGCACGGTGATCTCGCCGCCGAGCATGGCGCTGAACGCCTTGGTGATGGACAGGCCGAGCCCCGTGCCGCCGAAGCGCCGCGTGGTGGAGGCATCGGCCTGGGTGAAGCGGCTGAACAGCTTGTCGAGCTGCTCCGGCGTCATGCCGATGCCGGTGTCGGCGACGCGGAAGGTCAGCCAGTCCTGCCCGCCCCGCGTCTCCCGCCCCGCCGAGAGGGTGATGCGCCCGCCCTCGGTGAACTTCGCGGCGTTGCCCAGCAGGTTGAACAGGCACTGCCGCAGCTTCACGGGGTCCGAATGCATCTCGCCGAGGTCGCCCGCCACCTCCAGCTCCAGCGTGTTCCGCCGCCGCTCCACCAGCGCCTCTACGGTGGAGGCGACCTCACGCAGCAGCGCGGCCGCGTCGAAGTCCTCGGGCAGGATCTCCATCTTGCCCGCCTCGATCTTGGAGAGGTCGAGCACGTCGTTGATGAGGGAGAGCAGGTGGCGGGCGTTGGAGTTGATCTTGCGCAGGTCGTCGAGGAAGGAGGAGCCGCCCTCGATCTCGGCCGCCTCCTCCTCCAGCATCTCGGAATAGCCGATGACGGCGGAGAGCGGCGTGCGCAGCTCATGCGACATGTTGGCGATGAACTGGCTTTTCGCCAGGTTCGCGTCCTCGGCCGCGGCCTTGGCGGCGGCCAGCGCCTCCTCCGCCTCACGCAGCTCGGTGATGTCGGTGTTGGTGCCGAACCAGCCGATCAGCGCGCCTTCCGCATCCTCCTCGTCCGGCGCGTCGCGCAGCGGCAGCGCGCGGGAGAGGAACCAGCGGTAGCGGCCATCGGCGCCGCGCAGGGGGAAGGTGTCCTCCCACGCCCCGCCCGCGGCGATCGCCTCGCGGAAGCGGGCCTCCACGCGCTCGACATGCTCGGGGTGGTGGACCTTGCGCCAGCCCCAGCCCTCCATGTCGGCGGGGGCGGTGCCGGTGAACTCGTACCAGCGGCGGTTGTACCACTGGATCTCCCCGGTCGGGCCGGTCATCCAGGCCAGCTGCGGGATGGCGTCCACCAGGTTGCGCAGCCGCGCCTCGCTGCGCCGCAGCCTCTCCTCCGCGCGGCGGCGCAGCGTGTCATCCATCGCGACCAGGCCCACGCCGTCCACGCCGCCCGCCTCGTCCCCCCCGCTGAGCGGGAAGATGCCGAGCAGCAGGTGCCGCACCTGGCCTTCCTTGCCCGGCGGGCGCACCGCCACCGCGATGTTGGTCTGCGCCTTGCCGCCGGCCAGCACCGCCTGCATCCGCGGCACCAGCTCCGTCCGCACCGCCTCGGGCAGCGCCGTCTCGCTGCCCGCCTCGACGCCGAGCGTGCGCTCCCCGAGGGTGGCCAGCGTCCGGTTGGCATGGCTGAGGCGCAGCCGGCGGTCGAGGAAGCCGAGCCCGACCGGCGCGTGTTCCATCACGCCCTGCAGCAGCGCGCCGGTGCGCCGTTCCGTCCGCCGCCGTACCAGCACCAGCCCCGCGAGCAGGCCGCAGGCGGCCAGCACGCAGCCGAGCGAGGCGAGGCCGAGCCAGAGCCCGCGCCGCCGCGCCGCCGCCTCCGCCGCATCGGCATGGGCGGCGGCCTGGCGCTGGGTGCGCGCGGCCTCGGCGCGGGCGGCATCCATCAGCGCCTTGCCGCGGCCGCTCTCCATCTCCAACAGGGCGTCCTGGCGGCCGGCGTCGCGCCGCAGCCCGATCACCGATGCGGTCCAGGCCAGCTTGCCCTCGGCCGCGGCGCGCAGCCCATCGTGCGGCGGCAGGCCGGCGAGGGCGGCCGCCTCCGTCATCTCGCGCAGGCGGAGCGGCACGGCCTCCCGCCCGGCATGGTAGGGCTCGAGGAAGGCCTCGTCCCCCGTCAGCAGGAAGCCCCGCTGGCCGGTCTCCGCGTCCTTCAGCGCCGACAGCAGCCCCTCGGCGCCCAGCACGACGCCGCGTGCGGCGGCGATGCGCGTGGCATCGCGTTCCCCCGCGGTCCAGTTCCAGGCGCCGAGCGCGATGGCGAGCAGCACGAGCAGCGCGGCCGCGCCGGGCGCGCGCTGCGCCCAGCCGGGCAGGGGGGAGGAGATCGGGGCGGCGGCGATGGCGGTGAGGGGCAAGGGGGCGTGTGGCCTTCGGGGGGGGTGTTCGCGTCGCCATAGCGCCGCCGCGCCCTGCGGGTTCGCCGGCCCGAACCGATGCGGGCGGGATGCGTTGCATCCGCGCAACGCGCGCCAGAACAGGGACACGACGTGGAGATCAGGCCGCCCGACCGTTCCCGACGCGGCATCGCCGTCGCCGGGGTGCCGCATTCGAACCTGTTCGCGCTCGTCGCGGGCGCGCTGGTGGTGGCGGCGCTCTATCTCGGGCGGGACCTGTTCGTGCCCCTGGTGCTGGCGGTGCTGATGGCCTTCGTCCTGGCGCCGCTGGCGGGCCTGCTGGGCCGGCTCGGGCTGCCGCGGGTGGCAGCGGTGCTGCTGGCGGTGCTGGCGGGCGTCGGCGTCATCGTCGCGTTGGCGGTGATGGTGGTGCGCCAGGTCGCGGCCCTGGCGGGGGACCTGCCGCGCTATGCCAGCGTGATGGGCGCCAAGCTCGAGGCGCTGAGGCTCGACGAGTTGGTCGCCCAGGCGGAAGCCGGTCTGAAGGGCATCACCGACATCTTCTCGCGCGGGGTTGATCCGTTCCGGCCGCCCGCCCCCGCCCCGGTGGCGCCCGGCGCATCCCCTCTCGACGTGCTGGCGCATGTGGCGGAACCGGTGCTGGAGCCGCTGGCGACGGCCGGCATCGTCGTGGTCTTCGCACTGTTCATCCTGCTGTACAGGGAGGACCTGCGCGACCGGCTGATCCGGCTGGCAGGCGCGCGCGACCTGCACCGCACCATGGGGGCGATGGACGACGCGGCGCATCGCCTGTCGCGGCTGTTCCTGTCGCAGCTGACGCTGAACGCGGCCTTCGGCGTGGTCATCGCCGCCGTGCTGTGGGTGCTGGGCCTGCCCGGCGCGCTGCTGTGGGGGCTGCTGGCGGGGCTGATGCGCTTCGTCCCCTTCGTCGGCACCTTCATCGCGGTGGTGCCGCCGGTCATCCTCGCGCTCGCGGCCGATCCGGGATGGGGGCTGGCGATCGCCGTGCTGGTGCTGTTCCTGGTGAGCGAGCCGCTGATGGGGCAGCTGGCGGAGCCGCTGATCTTCGGCCGGTCCACCGGGCTGTCGCCGCTTTCGGTCATCCTGGCGGCCACCTTCTGGACCTTCATGTGGGGCCCGATCGGGCTGCTGCTGGCGACGCCGCTGACGGTGCTGCTGGTGGTGCTGGGGCGCCACGTCCCGCAGCTGGAATTCCTTGACGTGATGCTGGGCAACAAGCCGCCGCTCGCGCCGGAGGAAAGCTTCTACCAGCGCGCGCTGGAAGGCGATGCCGATGCGCTGGTGGCGCAGGCGCGGACGCATCTGCGCGAGGGCGGGTCGCTGGTGGCCTGGCACGACGAGGTGGCGCTGCGCGGCCTGGCGCTGGCCGAGGCCGACTGGTCGCGCGAGGTGCTGGAGCCGGAGAGGCTGGACGTGGTGCGCGCGCAGGTCGAGGCGCTGCTCGACGAACTGGCGGAGACGCCGAGGGCCGAGAGCGAATCGCAGCTGCCCGCCGCCTGGCGGGAGCCGGGCGCGGTGCTCTGCGTGCCCGGGCGCGGCCGGCTGGACGACCTGGCCGCCGCGGTCGCGGCGCAGGCGCTGGCCCAGGCCGGCTTCGGCGCCACTCCGATCCCGCGCGGCGTGCTGGAGGGCGAGCCGGACCCGCGGCTCGACCCCGCCCGGGTGCGGCTGTGCTGCCTGTCGGTGCTGGAGGAGGGCAGCAGCGCCACCGCCGCGCGCTACTTCCTGCGCCGCCTGCGCCGTCAGGTGCCGGGCGTGCAGGTCGTGCTCGGCCTCTGGCATGCGCCGGCGGACAGCCCGATGCTGGCGGAACTGCGCGCCCAGGGGGGCGCGCCCGGCGGCGCCGCGGACAGCATCGTCACCTCCGTGCGGGAGGTGATCGCGCTCTGCCAGGCGGAAGCGACCGCGGAGGCGGCGCCCCCGGCCCCCGCCCCGGCGCCCGCCCCAACGTCCCCTGGGGCGGCCGATGCCCCGGCCGGCCCGCGCGGCGCCGCGGCGTGATGGCGCCGCGGCCCGCGCTGGACAGATGAACCCGGCTTAACGCATCTTCCGCGCCCCACCGAAACGGGAACGACAGGAATGCCCAAGATGCCCTTCCGCGCCCTGCTGCGCGGCGCCGTCTGCGCCGCCGCGCTGGGCGCGATGCTCGCCGGCGCGCCCACCCGGGCCACCACTTTCACCTGGGCCACCGCGAACGACATCCTCGGCCTCGACCCGCACGCCAACAACCACGGCGTGACGAACACGATGAAGGAGAATGTCTACGAGCCGCTGGTGAAGCGCCAGCCCGACGGCAGCGTGCGCCCGGCGCTGGCCGAGCGGTGGGAACAGCCGAGCCCGACCACCTGGCGCTTCCACCTGCGCCGCAACGTCCGCTTCCATGGCGGGGAGCCCTTCACCGCCGCCGATGTCGTGATGTCCGCCGAGCGCGTGCGCCAGAACGACATGGCCTACACGCTGCAATCCGTCACCGCCGTGCGCGCCATCGACGACTTCACGGTGGAGATGGACACCCGCGGCCCGAACCCGATCCTGCTGCAGGACCTGACGCTGTTCTTCATCATGAACAGCGCCTGGGTGCAGGCGAACAACGCCATGGCCGTGGCCCGCGCCGGCCAGCCCGGCGCCGCCACCGCCTTCCCGCAGCTGAACGCCAACGGCACCGGGCCCTTCCGCGTGGTGGAACGCCTGGCGGACGAGCGGACCGTGCTGGTGCCGAACCCGCAATACTGGGACGCGGCGGCGATGACGCACGGCATCACCCGCGCCGTGTTCCGCCCGATCGCCTCGGCGCCGACGCGCGTGGCCGCGCTGCTGTCGCGCGAGCTCGACATCATGTACCACGTCCCGCTCCAGGACATGCCGCGCGTGCAGCAGACGGCCGGCGTGCGCCTGATGCCGGGCCCGACCGCGCGCAGCATCTACTTCGCGATGGACGTGGACCGCGCCGAGAGCCTGGACGAGCCCGGCCGCCCGAACCCGCTGCGCGACGTGCGCGTGCGCCGGGCGATGTACCAGGCGATCGACATGGGCACGATCACCCGCGTGGTCCTGCGCAACTCCACCGTCGCCGCCGGCATCCCGATCGGCCAGGCGATCGGCGGCTTCGTCGCCGCCGCGAATGAGCGCCTGCCCTTCGACCCCGACGCATCGCGCCGCCTGCTGGCCGAGGCCGGCTACCCGAACGGCTTCCGCCTGACGCTGAACTGCCCGAACAACCGCTACGTCAACGACGAGGCGATCTGCCAGGCGGCGGTGGCGATGCTGCAGCGCGTCGGCATCCAGGCGCGGCTGAACGCGGTGCCCTTCGGGCGCCACCTGCAGGGCGGCGGCAACGGCGAGTACCAGTTCTACATGCTCGGCTGGACGCCCGGGAACTTCGACATCACCAACCCCGCGCGCGAACTGCTGGGCGAGGGCAGCTTCAACTGGGGCCGCTTCCGCGACGACCAGATGAACGCGCTGGCGCGGGAGATCGGCACCATCTCCCCGCAGGATCCCCGCCGGCAGGAACTGGCCGCCCAGTACTGGGCCCGCTTCCGCGAGTTGCTGCCGATGATCCCGCTCCACCAGGAGCCGCAGGTCTTCGCGGTGCGCGACACGGTGGCCGACTTCACGATGCGCGTGCAGGAGGACCTGGAACTGCGCCACGTCCGCATGCGCGGGAACTGAGGAAAGCCGCCCCCTCCCCCGCCCCGGCGGGGGAGGGACGGCGATCTCGCCCGCGCGGACGGGGCGCTAGATCAGCCCGCCATTCACATGGATCACCTGGCCGGTCACGTAGCCGGCCTCGGCCGAGGCCAGGAAGGCGACCATCGCCGCCACGTCCTCGGGCGTGCCGAGCCGACCCATCGGGATCCTTGCCACCACCTCCTCCCACTGCGCCGCACTCAGCGCCGCATGGGCGCCCGGGTCCTTGCGCGTGTAGCCCGGCGCCACGGCGTTCACCGTGATGCCGGACCGCGCCGCCTCCACCGCCAGGGCGCGCACCAGCGCCTCCACCCCCGCCTTGGCCGCGGCGCTGGCGGGGAAAGTCGCGACATCGGTGCGGAAGACATGCGCGACGAAGGACGACACCGCGACGATCCGCGGCGCCCGCCGCCCCGCCAGGTGCGGCAGCGCCGCGCGGGCGGTCCGCAGGAAGCCCCACAGCACGGCATCCAGCGACTTCGCGAAGACCGCGTCGGCGGCGCCGGCGAAGGGCGTGCGGTCGGCGAAGCCGGCGGCCGCCACCAGCACGTCGAGCCCGCCGAACTCGTCGGCCGCGCGCGCCACCAGCGCCTCCGGCAGCGCCGGGTCGGCGATGTCGCCCAGCATCACCGCGGCCTGCCCGCCCGCATCCCGCACCGCCTGCGCGACGCGCGCCGCGCCCTCCGCGTTCTTCCGCGTGTGGACCAGCACGGCGCTGTCCGGGCCGGCCAGCCGCCGGCAGCAGGCGGCACCGATCCCGGATGCCGCGCCGGTGACGAGGATGACGCGCCGGCTCATGCCGCGGGCGGTGCCGCAAGCCCGCCGCGGGCCGCCGACCAGGCGACGGGATCGGCGAGGTAGCGCCGCAACTCCGCCACCGCGTCGGCCGGGAGGGCGGCGCGCGATTCCGCCTCGGGCAGCACATCCTCCCAGGTCGCGAGCGCGAAGAGCCGCGCGCCGACATCGGCGATGTCGGTCACCACGCGGTCGAAGATGCCGTATTTGAACAGCACGAAGATCTGCGTCACCTCCGCCCCCGCGCGGCGCAGCGCGCGGCAGTAGCCGGCCTTGCTGCGCCCGTCGGTGGTGACGTCGCTGACCAGCAGCGCCCGCGCGCCCGGCCGCAGCGCGCCTTCGATATGCGCGTCGTTGCCGAAGCCCTGCGCGCGGCGGCGGACGGTGACGAAGGGCAGGTGGAAGCGTTCCGCCAGCATCGCCGCGATGGCGATGCCGCCCTGTTCGGTGGCGGCCACGCAGTCGAATCCGTCGAAGCCGACCTCCGACAGGATGCGCGTCTCCGCCCCCCGCAGCAGCGCGGCGCGGGCCAGCGGGAAGGACAGCGCGCGCGGGATGTCGAGGTAGACCGGGCTCGCCCAGCCGGAGGAGAAGACGAAAGGCCGGTCCGGCCGCAGCAGGATGCAGCCGGTGTCGAGCAGGATCTGCGCGGTGCGGCGGCCGATCGCGGCCTGGTCCGTCATCATCGGCCGATCGCCTCCGCCCCCGTCAGCAGGACCGACCGCAGCACGGCGGCGCCCGTCAGGAAGTCCCCGAACTCCATCGCCTCCGCCGGGTTGTGGCTGCCGTGCTCGTTGCGGACGAAGACCATCGCCGCGGGCACGCCGGCATTGGCGAAGATCGCCGCGTCATGCCCCGCGCCGCTGGCCAGCACCTCATGCGGGATGCCCGCGCTGCGGCACAGCGCACGGGCGTGGCCCAGCAGGCCGGGGTCCATCACCGCGGGCGGCGTGCGCACGCCGGGGCCGAGGTCGATCCGCACCCGCCTCTCGCGCCCCACATCGGCGGCCTCGGCTTCCGCCAGCGCCAGGAAGTCGTCGAGCGTCCGCTCGCTCTCGCTCCGGTATTCCAGGGTGAAGCGGCATTCGCCGGGCACGCGCGTCATCGCGTGTTCCTTCGGGTCGGTCGTGAAGATGCCGAAGGTCATCACCAGGTCCTCGCCGCGTTCCAGCAGCGTGCGCCAGCTGGCGTCGAGCCGCATGGCGAAGTCCGCCGCCCCCAGCACCGCGTCCCGCCGCAGCCAGCGTGGCACGGCGCCGGAATGCGCGGCCTCCCCGGTGCAGCGCGCCGCGGGGTGGCGGTGGTTGCCGCGGATGCCGGAGACGAGGCCGACCGGCACGCCGCGCGCCACCATCACCGGCCCCTGCTCGATGTGCAGCTCGACGAAATGGGACAGGGTGGCAGGGTCTAGCAGCCGCGCCCCCGCCGCCACCGCTTCGGTGTCCGCGCCTTCGCGCCGCATGGCCGCGCGCAGCGTCAGCGCGGGGTCGCGCAGGCAGGGCAGGTCCAGCCAGGCCGGGTCGAACCGCCCGAACAGCGCGGAGGAGCCGAGATAGGGGCGGCCGTACCAGGCGCTTTCCTCGCCGCGCATCACGAACAGGTGCAGCGTGCGGTGAAGGGGCGGCCCGCGCCGCGCCTCGAGCAGGGCGAGAAGCCCGGCGATGACGCCCGCCGCGCCGTCGAAGTTGCCGCCCTGCGGCACGCTGTCGAGGTGCGAGCCGCAGGCGGCAGCCGGCAGCGCGGGGTCGGTGCCGGGCAGGCTGATGCGGAGATTGGCGGCGGCGTCCCAGGCGCAGTCCAGCCCGGCGCTTCGGGCGATCGCCTCGATCCGGCGCATCGCCGCCGTCTCCCCCGCGCCATATGTCTCGCGCGTGATGCCGGTGCCGTCGTGATGGGCGGCGCGCAGTTCCTCGAACAGGTCGCGGGCCATCGCGGCCAGGTCGGGCGCGATGGCGGGCGGCGGGTCGGCCGGCGGGGCATCCATGGGCGGCACTCTCCCCCGGCGGGGCGGCGCGGACAAGCCGCGCTTGACTTCCACCCCCCGGGCCCGAACATCGCAGGCCAGCAGCAGGACAGGGGCGATGGACCTCGGTGCGGCCGCCTTCCCGGTGGCCGAGCGCAGCGTGACGGTTCTGGACAGCGCGCCGGTGGGGCGTCGCTACCACCGCCTGGTGCTGGATGCGCCGGACCTCTCGGCGCGCAGCCGGCCCGGGCAGTTCTTCCACCTGCTCTGCCGGGACGGCGCCGGGGGCGGTCCCTATCTGCGCCGGCCGATGAGCATCTGGCGCTGCGGGGCGGGCGTGCCGCTCGGCTTCCTGTTCCATGTGAAGGGGCGCGGCACGGCGGCGCTGGCGGGGCTGCGGGCGGGGGATGCGCTGTCCGTCCTCGGGCCGCTCGGCCGGGGTTTCCGGCTGGAGCCGGGATGGCGGCGCATCCTGATCCTGGCGCGCGGCGTCGGGCTCGCCACCCTCGCGCCGCTGACCGTCGCGGCGGCAGCGCAGGGCATCGCGGTGGAGGCCGTGCTGTCCGCGCGGGCTGCGGCGGACCTGATGGCGGAGGAATTCGCGGGCGGGTCGGGCGCGGTCATCCACCCCGTGCTCGACGAGGATGGCGGCAGCGACCCGGCGCGGGTGGAGGCGCTGCTGCGCGCGCGCTTCGCCGCCGCGCGGCCGGATGCGGTCTTCACCTGCGGGTCGAACCGGCTGTTCCTGCTGCTGCAGCGGCTTGCCGCCGAATGCGGCATTCCCGGTCAGGTGGCCCTGGAACAGCAGATGGGCTGCGGGCTCGGCATGTGCTTCTGCTGCGTGCGGCAGATCCGGGGGGAGGGCGGCGCGGTGGTGAACCTGCGCGTCTGCGCGGAAGGCCCGGTCTTCGACCTGCAGGCGGCGATGGCATGGTAGACCTGTCCGTCCGGATCGGCGGGCTGGCGCTGGCGAACCCGGTGATGCCGGCCTCGGGCACCTTCGGGCCGGAACTCGCGCAGGTCTTCGACCTCGACGCGCTCGGCGCGCTGGTGACGAAATCCGTCACGCCGGACCCGCGGGAGGGCAACGCCCTGCCGCGGCTGTGCGAGACGGAGGCGGGGGTGCTGAACTCGATCGGCATCCCGGGCAAGGGCCTCGACCACTTCATCGCGCATGCCATGCCCGAATGGCGGCGCTTCCGCCCGCCGCTGGTCGTCTCGCTCTCGGCCCCCACCGCCGCCGCCTTCGCCGAGGCCGCGGCGCGCCTGTCCGCGACACCGGGGATCGCCGCGATCGAGGCCAACATCTCCTGCCCCAACCTGGAGGAGGACGGCCGCGCCTTCGCGATGGAGCCGGCCGGCGCCGCCGCCGCCACGCGCGCGATCCGCGCTGCCACGCGCCTGCCGCTCTGGGTCAAGCTGTCGCCCAACACCGGCGACATCGCGGCCGTGGCGCGGGCCGCGGAAGCCGAAGGCGCGGATGCGCTGGTGGTGGCGAACACCATCCTCGGCCTCGCCATCGACATCGAGGCGGCGCGGCCGAAGCTCGGCGCCGGGATGGGCGGCTTCTCCGGCCCGGCCTTCAAGCCCATCGCGCTGCGGCTGGTCTGGCAGGCGGCGCAGGCGGTGCGGGTGCCGGTGATCGGCGTCGGCGGCATCGCGACGGCGGAGGATGCGGTGGAGTTCATGATGGCGGGCGCGGCCGCCGTGCAGGTCGGCACGGCCAGCTTCGTCAGCCCCACCGCCATGCCGGGCGTGATCGAGGGGCTGCGCGCCTTCTGCGCGCGCCGCGGCATCGCGCGCGTGTCGGAGCTGACCGGCATGGCCCTGCCGCGCGCGCTGCCGAAGGCCGCCGAGTAGCGTGGCGCTGGATTTCCTCGGCCTGGAGGCCTTCCTGTCCATCGCGGAACGCGGGTCCTTCCGCAAGGCGGCGGCGCATCTGAACCTGTCGCAGACCGCGCTCAGCCACCGCATCCGCAAGTTCGAGGAGGGGCTGGGCCTGCGGCTGCTGGCGCGGTCCACGCGGCAGGTGACGCTGACGCCCGCGGGGACGGAGCTGGCGGGCCGCGCGCGCGCGCCGGTGGAGGCGCTGGTGGCCGCGCTGGCGGAGCTGCGCGCAGGCGCAGGCAGCCGGCAGCAGAGCGTGACCATCGGCTGCCTGCCCACCATCGCCATGCACCACGTCCCGCGCCTGCTGCGCGACTTCGCGGAGACCCACCCCGAGGTGACGGTGAAGGTCCTCGACAACTCCGCGAGCGAGATCGCGGAGCGCGTGGCGCGCGGCGAGGCGGAATTCGGCATCACCATCGTCTCGGCCAACCGCTTCGACCTCGACATCGCGCCGCTGATGGCGGAAGCCTTCGTGCTGGCCTGCCCGGCAGGGCACGGGCTGGCGGGCCGCGCGCATGTCGCCTGGTCCGAGCTGGAGGGGCGGCGGCTGGTGCGCGTGGCCCCCCATACCGGCAACCGCGCCCTGCTGGACGAGGCGCTGGGCGCCCGGCGGGACGCGATGGACTGGCACTACGAGGTGCAGCACCTGGCGACCGCCATCAGCATGGTGGAAGCCGGGCTCGCGCTCGCGGTCGTGCCGCGGCTGGCGGTGGACGCCGCCGGGTCGCAGGGCGTGGTCGCGGTGCCGCTGCGCGATCCGGCCATCACGCGCCGGCTCGGCGTCGTCTCCCGCAAGGGGGCGCCGCTGACGCCGGCGGCGGAGGCGCTGCTCGGCCTGTTGCGGCGACATGTCCGGACCGCGGATGCGAAGATGAGGAAAACGGGATAATCTTGCCGTTCTTTCCATTTGTCGCATCATCGGCGCGGGCGCATATGCCGCCCGATTCCGAAGGGGGAACCGCATGTCCAAGGCCGGCCTGGTCATCACCGCCCATCCGGGCGACTTCGTCTGGCGCGCCGGCGGCGCCATCGCGCTGCATGCGAAGCGCGGCTGGCGGATGAAGATCCTCTGCCTGTCCTACGGCGAGCGCGGCGAGAGCCAGTTCGCCTGGAAGAAGGAAGGTGCGACGCTGGAAGCCGTGAAGGCCGACCGCAAGCGCGAGGCCGAGGCCGCGGCCGCGGTGCTGGGCGCCGAGATCGAGTTCATGGATGCCGGCGACTACCCGCTGGTGACCACGGACGCGATGATGGACCGCGCCATCGACCTGTTCCGCGAGCTGAACCCGGCCTTCGTGCTGACCCATTCGCTGAACGACCCGTACAACCAGGACCATCCCGAGGCGACGCGCTTCGCGCAGCATGCCCGCGTCATCGCGCAGGCGATGGGCCACAAGCCGTCCTCCACCTACAGCTACAGCGCCCCGCCCGTCTTCCTGTTCGAGCCGCACCAGCCCGAGATGTGCGGCTTCGTGCCGAACGTCATCCTGAACATCACCGAGGTGTGGGAGACGAAGTTCAAGGCCTTCCAGTGCCTGCCCGCGCAGAAGCATCTCTGGGCCTATTACGAACGGGTGGCGCTGAACCGCGGCATGCAGGGCGGGCGCAATTCCGGCAAGGCGATGGTGCACGGGGAAGCCTATCAGCGGCTGTTCCCGATGGTGCTCGAAGAGCTCGCCTGATGCTGGATGAGTGGGTCGGCCGCGCGCGGGAGGTCGAGGACGAGATGACGGCGCCGGCGGCGCGCCGCCTCGCCGCCATGCTGGACCGCGCACCGCCGCCGCTCAACCGAGGGGCGGAGGTGCCGCCGCACTGGGTGGCGATCCTGTTCGACGACGCGCAGCCGCAGTCGCGGCTGGGCCCGGACGGGCATCCGGCGAAGGGCGACTTCCTGCCGCCCGTGCCGCTGCCGCGGCGGATGCTGGCCGGGCGGCGCATGCGCCATGCCGCGCCGCTGCGGATCGGCGACCGGCTGGTTCGACGGTCCGAGATCATGTCGATCACGCCGAAGGAAGGCCGCAGCGGACGGCTGGTCTTCGTCACCGTCCGGCATGTCGTGGCGGGGCCGGCGGGCGTGGTCGCGACCGAGGAGCAGGACATCGCCTACCGCGAGGCGCCGTCGGGCGCGGCGAAGGCGGAGGTCCCGGCCGCGGCGCCGGACGCCGCCTGGCGCGAGCCCTTCTCGCCCGACCCGGTGCTGCTGTTCCGCTATTCCGCGCTGACCTTCAACGGCCACCGCATCCACTACGACGCCGACTATGCGCGCGGCGTCGAAGGCTATCCGGGCCTGGTGGTGAATGGCGGGCTGACCATCCTGCTGCTGCTGGAAGCCGCGCTGCGCCACGCCCCGCCCGGCGCCGCGCTGCGGACCGCCGACATCCGCACCCTTCGCCCACTCACCTGCGGCCGCGGCTTCCACCTGGCCGGCACGCTGCCCGACGACGACGGCCGCCGCCTGCTCTGGGCCGAGGACGAGACCGGCGCGATGGCGCTGCGCATCGAGGCGAGGATCACGCCATGAGCGGCCCGCTGCACGGGTTGCGCGTGCTCGACCTCTCCTCGGTTGTCGTCGGGCCGGTCTGCACCGGGGTGCTGGCCGAACAGGGGGCGGAGGTCATCAAGCTGGAAAGCCCGGAAGGCGACCTGCTGCGCCGGCTCGGCGGCAAGGGGCGCACGCCGGGGATGGCGGGGAAGTTCCTCAACTTCAACCGCGGCAAGCGTTCGCTCTGCCTCGACCTGAAGCACCCGCGCGCGAAGGCGGTGCTGCGGCGCGTCGCGCAACGCTGCGACATCCTGGTGACCAACATCCGCCCCGACGCGCAGAAGCGGCTCGGCGTGGATGCGGCGGCGCTGGCGGAGCTTGCGCCGCGGCTGATCCACTGCTCCATCACCGGCTTCCGCACCGACGGGCCCTATGCCGGCAAGCCCGCCTACGACACCGTCATCCAGGGCGTCTCCGGCATCGCGGGCTGCTTCGAGGCGAGCACGGGGGAGCCGCGCTACGTGCCGATGCTGATCGCCGACCATGTCTGCGGCCTGATCGCCGCCCAGCAGATCGGCTTCGCGCTGTACCGGCGCGAACGCACCGGCCGGGGCGAGAGCCTCGAGATCCCGATGTTCGAGAACATGGCTGCCTTCGTGCTGCAGGAACACCTCGGCGCCATGTCCTTCCGCCCCGCGCTCGGCATCCCCGGCGACCAGCGCGTGCTGAGCCCGGAGGCGCGGCCGCTGAGGACCGCGGACGGCTTCATCGCGCTGTCCGCCAACACGGACGCGCAGGCGCATGCCTTCTTCCGCGCCATCGGCCGCCCTGAGCTGGCGTCCGACCCGCGCTTCGCCACCGTGGCGGAGCGCACGAAGCACACGAAGGAGTATTTCGCGATCCGCGCCACCGCGCTCTGCGGCCGGACCAGCGCCGAATGGCTCGCGATCTTCGCCGAGCACGACGTCCCCGCCATGCCCTACAACACGATCGAGAGCCTGCTGACCGACCCGCATCTGCGCGCCACGAACATGGTGCGGGAGGAGGAGCACCCGACGGAGGGGCCCACCTGGGCGATCGGCGCGCCGAACATCCTCTCCGGCGGCATGGCGCCGCCGCTGCCGCCCGCGCCGCGGCTCGGCGCCGACGGGCGCGCGGTGCTGGCGGAGGCGGGCCTTGCGGCGGAGGAGATCGAGGAGCTGGCGCGCGACGGCGCGCTGAACGAGACGGGAGGAACCACCGCATGACGAACCCCGCCATCCCCCGCCGCGCGCTGCCCGCGCTCGGCGCCGCGCTGCTCGCCGCGCCGCGCCTTGCGCGCGCGCAGGCGGGCTGGCCCGACCGGCCGGTGCGGGTGATCGTGCCCTTCACCCCGGGCGGGTCCACCGACATCCTGGCGCGCGCGCTGTCGGCCGAGCTGCAGGAGGTGCTCGGCCAGCCCTTCGTGGTGGAGAACCGCGGCGGCGCCGGCGGCACGGTGGGGTCCGAGGTGGTGGCCCGCGCGGCGCCGGACGGCCACACGCTGATGATGGGCCATATCGGCACGCTGGCGGTGAACCCCTCGCTCTACCGCAACCTCTCCTTCGACACCGTGACCTCCTTCCAGCCGATCGTGCTGGTCGCGGTCGTGCCGAACATCCTGGTGGTGAACCCGCGCAAGGTGCCGGCGAACAACATCGCGGAACTGGTCGCGCTGGCGAAGCGCCAGCCCCGCGCGCTGTCCTACGGATCGGGCGGCAACGGCTCGGCCGCGCATATCGCCATGGTCGCCTTCAACCAGGCGACGGGGACGGAGATGGAGCACATCCCCTATCGCGGCACCGCGCCGATGATGACGGACCTGATCGCCGGCACCATCGACCTGACGCTGACGGGCGGCCCGCCGGCGCTGCCGCCGGTGCGGGCGGGGCAGGTGCGCGCGCTCGGCGTCTCCTCCCTCACGCGGCTGTCGAGCCAGCCCGGGATCCCGACCATCGCCGAGCAGGGCGTCGCGGGCTTCGACGCGACGCAGTGGTACGGCCTGGTCGCGCCGGCCGGCACGCCGCGCCCGATCGTGGACCGGCTGAACGCCGAGAGCGCGCGCATCCTGCGCGGGGAAAAGCTGCGGCCCCGGCTGGAAGCGGAAGGTGCGGACCCCGCGCCGGGCACGCCCGAGGGGTTCCGCGACCTGATCGTGGCGGAACGCGCCCGCTGGGGCGAGCTGATCCGCCGCGCCGACGTGCGGCCGGACTGAAGCCCGACAGGACAGGCAGGGGAGGAACGAGGGAATGACGACCATCACCCGCCGCGGCGCCGGGCCGGCCCCGGCATGAGCGCGCTGCATCGCCGCGCGCTGCTCGGCGCCGCGCTGGCCGTCCCGGCGCTGGCCGGGGCGCGGGCGCAGGCCTTCCCCTCCCGCCCGATCCGCATGATCGTGCCCTTCGCGGCCGGCGGCGTCGCGGACCTGACCGCGCGGGCGGTGGGCACGCGCATCGCGGAGAGGCTCGGCCAGCCGGTGGTGGTGGACAACCGCCCGGGCGCGGGCGGCATCGTCGCGGGCCAGGCGCTGATGGCGGCGCCGGCGGACGGGCACACGCTGCTCGTCGCCTCCAACGGCACGGCGATCAGCCGCAGCCTGTTCCGCACGCTGCCCTTCGACCCGCTGCGCGACTTCGCGCCGGTGGTCTCGATGGGCGCCTTCCCCATCGCCGTCATCGCCGCGCCGAATTCGCCGGACCGCGACATCGCCGGGCTGCTCGCGCGGCTGCGGGCCAATCCGGGCCGGCTGAACATCGGCACGATCAGCGCCGGCAGCACGCAGAACCTGAGCGCGGAGCTGTTCAAGATCCGCACGGACACCCGCTTCGAGACGATCGCCTTCCCGGCGACGCCGCAGCTCGTCACCGCCATCCTGCGCGGCGACGTTGATGCGGGCTTCGAGATCACCGGCCCGATCTCGGGGCAGATCGCCTCCGGCGCGGTGCGGGTGCTGGCCGTCACCTCCGCGCGGCGGGCGCGCACCCTGCCCGACGTGCCGACCCTGGCCGAGGCGGGGGTGCCGGACTACGACGTCGCGTCCTGGAACGCGCTGGTGGCGCGCGCGGGCACGCCGGCCGAGGCGATCGCGGCCGTCAACCGCGCCGTTAACCAGGCGCTGGAAGCGGGCGACCTGCGGGGCGCGCTGTCGCAGGCGGGCGTCGACCCGCTTGGCGGCACCGCGGAGGCGATGGGCCAGCTTCTGGCGGCGGACACCGCGCGCTGGGCCGAGGTGATCGAGAAGGCAGGAATCGAACGACAGTGACCGAACGCCAGATCCCGACCTGCAAGGGCCCGGACCCCGACACCCGCACCCCGCGCCTGAAGCTGCCCGCGGGCGCGGTGGACGCGCATTGCCACGTCTTCGGCCCGGGCGACGTCTTCCCCTATGCGCCGGACCGCGCCTACACGCCGCCCGACGCGCCCTATGAGGGGCTGGTCGCGCTGCACCGCAGGCTCGGCGTGGACCGCGCGGTGATCGTCCATGCCTCCTGCCACGGCAGCGACATGACGGTGACGCTGGACGGCATCCGCCGCAGCAACGGCGCGATGCGCGGCGTGGCGGTGGTGGACCCCGGCGTGACGGACGCGCAGCTTGCCGCGCTGGACGCGGGCGGCATCCGCGGCGTGCGCTTCAACTTCGTCAAGCATCTCGGCGGCATGCCGGACATGGCCTTCTTCCAGCGCGTGCTGGCGCAGGTGGAGCCGCTGGGCTGGCATGTGGTGCTGCACCTCGACGCGCAGGACATCGTGCCGCTGGCGCCGGTCATCTCCGCCATCCGCATCCCCTTCGTGATCGACCACATGGGCCGGGTGAAGGCGAAGGAAGGCGTCGGGCAGCCGGCCTTCCGTCAGTTGCTGGACCTCATGCGCAACCCGCTGGCCTGGGTGAAGATCTGCGGGTCCGAACGCGTCAGCAGCGCCGGCGCGCCCTTCCGCGATGCCGTGCCCTTCGCGCAGGCGCTGCTGGCCGCCGCGCCGGACCGCACCCTGTGGGGCACCGACTGGCCGCATCCGAACATCGCGGGCGACATGCCGAATGACGGCGACCTGGTGGACCTGCTGGGCGAGATGACGGACGACCCCGCGCTGATCCGCCGGGTGACGGTGGAGAACCCGGAACGGCTCTACTGGGCGCGGTGACCCGTCGCGCCCGCCCGGTCAGCGCGCGATGCGCCGCTGCGGCGCCTTGATCTCCGCCGCGGTGATCACCGGATGCGGCCCGGGGTTGCGGCGCCACATGGACCAGTTCAGCACGCAGGCGAAGCTGACCCAGGCAAGGTAGGGCACCATCAGCCAGGCTGCGGCGGGCGAGACGGGGGCGAAGGCCAGGATGCAGCCGAGGATGGAGGCCCAGAGCGCCACCGCCTCGGCGAAGGCGAGGCCGAGCCGGCGGATGCCGAAGAACAGCACCGACCAGGCCGCGTTCAGCGCCAGCTGCAGCCACCACAGCCACAGCGGCGGCCCGAAGCCGTCGGCGCGCCAGACCAGCCAGGCCGCGACGGCGATCATGACGTAGAGCACCGACCACGCCACCGGGAACAGCCAGTCCGGCGGCAGCCAGGACGGGCGGTCGAGCCGGTCGTACCAGGCCCCGGGCTTGAACAGCGCCCCTGTCGTCGCCGCCGCGAAGCAGGCGCCGAGGAAGCCGACCAGGGCGAAGACCGCGTTCCAATCCATCCCGCCTAGATGGGCGCCCGCGGCGGCCATGTCCATCGCGAAGCGGCGCGGCCCCCCCGCGGGGCCGCCTCAGGCCGCGCGCGCCGGGTCCTGCATGGCCGACAGCAGGGTCCGGCGCAACTCGGTCACGGCGTCCTCCGCCTGGCGGGTCTCGGCGCGCACCTCCTCGATGCGCCGGCTCGCCGCCGTCGTCTCGCGCGCCACCGCGGCGATGCGCTCCGTCACCTCGCGCGAGCTGCCGGTGGTGCGGCCGATCACGCCGGCAATCTCCCTCGTGGTGGCGGCCTGCTGTTCCACCGCGCCGGCGATGGCGCCCGCGGCGGCGTTCACCTCCGCCACCGCGCCGGCGATGCGCTCCACCGCATCCGTCGCCTCCCGCGTCGCGGTGGTCACGGCGGCGATCTGGCGGGCGATGTCCTCGGTGGCGCGGGCGGTGGTCTGGGCGAGTTCCTTGACCTCCCCCGCCACCACGGCGAAGCCCTTGCCGGCTTCGCCCGCGCGCGCCGCCTCGATGGTGGCGTTGAGGGCGAGGAGGTTGGTGCGGGACGCGACATCGGCGATCAGCGCGGCGGCGCCGCCGATGCGCCCGACCGCCTCGGACAGGCCATGGATGGTGGCGCTGCCCTGCGTGCCGAGCACCGCAGCCCCGCGTGCGGCCTGCGCGGTGGTCTGCACCTGGCGCGAGATCTCCTCGACCGAGGCGGAGAGCTCCACCGTCGCGGCGGAGACCGACTGCGCGGCCGTCAGCGATTCCTCCGCCGCCGCCGCGACCGACCCGCCGTCGCGCGCGATGGAATCGGCCGAGCCCGCGATGGCGTCGGCGCCGAGGCGCAGCGCGTGCATCCGCGCCACCACGCGCTCCACCCCCGCGCGCACCTCGGTGTCCACGCGGTCGGCCACCGCCCGCAGCGCGGCCGCGCGCTCGTTCTCCGCCGTGAGACGGGCCGCGGCGGCGGCGGCATCGGCTTCCCGCGCGGCGCGCGCGGCAAGGCGGAAGCCCTCGGCGGCGGCCAGCAGCGCGTCCACCTCGTCCGCACGGCGGCCGGCGCGCTGCGGGATCGGCTCCTCCAGCCCGCCCTGGGCCACGCGCTGCAACGCGGTGACGGCGCGCTTCAGCGGCAGGATCACGCGGCGGCCGACCAGCAGCACCGCCCCGGCCACCACCGCCGCGGCCGCCAGCAGGCCGAGCCCGGCCAGCAGCAGCGCGCGCCGGTGCGCCGCTTCCCGCGCCGCGCCCGCGGCGGCCAGCGCGTGGCTCGCGGCGCGTTCCGCGGCGATCACCGCCCCGATCGCGCGGGTGGTGGCGGCGAACCATTCGGCGGGCGCCATCGGATAGGGCGCGCCGGCTTCCGCCGCGGCCTGCAGCGCGCGGCGCGGTGCCGCGACCCCCTCGCGCCAGGCGGCCTCGGCCGCCCGCACGGGCCCTGCCACCTCGGCCGGCAGGGTGGCGGCCAGCGCGGCGGCGCGTGCCAGCCCGAGATCGCCGCGCGCGGCGAAGCCGCCGAGGCTGCGCCACTCGGCGGGCGTCGGCGCTCGGCCGGCGGCGAGGATGCCGTTGGTCAGGCCGCGTTCCCGCCCGCCCTGCTCGGCCACTTCCGCCAGGGCGGCGCGAAGCTCCGCGAGCTTCGCCGCATCCTCCCCGCTGCCGCGCAGCGCGACGTCGATGGCGAGCCGCAGCGCCGCCGCGCCGTCGATCTGCGCCGTGGCGGCGGCGAACCAGGCGGGCGGGGCGGGCGGCGCCGCCCCGGCATCGAAGGCGGCGCGCAGGGCGGCGGTGGCGGCGCGGAGGCCGGCCACCGCCTCCCGCATCCGCACGACGCCGGCATCGCGCAGCAGCGCCGGGTCCGCGGCCAGCGCGCCGAGCGCGGCGTCCAGCGCCGCCTCCCCCTCCCGCCGGGCGGCCAGCGCGGCCTGCCGCGCGGCGGGGGTGGCGGCGCCGGGGGCGGCGAGCAGGCCGTTGGTGGTCCCGCGTTCCAGCGCGAAGGCGACCTCGGCTTCCAGCAGGCGAGTGACGATCGCCTCGGCGCGGCCCTGCGCCGCGGCGGCCGACAGGCCCTCCCAGGCGTCGAGGCCCTGCCGCGCCACCAGGCCGATCAGCACGGCCCCCAGCAGCAGCAGGGGCAGAAGGATGCGGGTGCGAAGGGACATGGGCGGCTCCACGCGGTCTTGGCGGTCGTTCGGTGCCGTGGTCGCACCTGAAGGTTGTCGTCGGGCTAACGGCGGCCCAGCGCGGCGAGCGTCCCGAGGGTGGAGCGCGCCGCGATCGGCACCGGCAGGCTGCGATAGGCGTCGAGCCCCCGCCCCGTCGGGCCGCCGGTCGCGGGCAGGGCGGCCGCGCGGTCCGCCCCGTTGGACAGGAAACCCCCACCGCCGCCCGGCGCCGCGGCCAGCGCGGTGCGCGGCAGGGGCGGCGGCAGGGGCGGCGGCAGGGGCGGGTGCGGCCGCTGCTGTTCCTCCGCCCAGGCGGCCATGACGCGGGCGCGGTAGGGTTCGGCGAGGTCCGGCGTCGCGGAGTGGTAGGCGCTGGCGGCGCGCGCCCAGTCGTTGCGGGCGGCCTGCAGCTCGGACAGGAAGCGCGCCGCGTAGCGGGCATTGGTGAGCGGGTCGAAGGCGTCCTCCAGGCTGGCGAAGGCGGCCGGGTGGTGGCGCAGGTTCACCTGCATGCAGCCCACGTCGATGGACCGCACCCCCCGGGCCTGAAGTGCCTGCACCTCGGCGATGGCTGCCGCCCGGGTGGGAAAGTATTGCCCGCGACCCTCGGCGTTGATGGTCCAGGGCCAGGGGTGGACGGCGCCGCTGTCCGGGTCGCGCCGGCCGGATTCGACGCGGCCGATGGCCATCAGCAGCTGCGCGGGGATCCCGGCCTCCCGCTCCGCCGCCTGGATGGCGGCGCGGCACAGCCGGCCGGGCTCGGCCAGCGCCGGGGCGGCGAGGAGGAGCAGGAGCAGGAGGAGAAGGGGGCGCATGGCCCCGGCCTGGCGCAAGCGCCATGCCAGGGCGGCGCTGCTACGGCGCCGGGGCGGCTTCGGAGGCCGGGGCCGGCGGCGCGGCGGCCGGGGGCGGCGCGTCCGGCGCGGTATCGGCCGGCGCGGGCACCGTGGCGGCCGGCGCGGGCGCGGTGCCGGCCGGGACGGGCGCGGTGTAGTCCGGCACGATCCGCGCCTGGGTGCCGCCGATCACCAGCACCCGCGCCCCGATCTCGAGCGGGGTCCGGTCCCGCTGCGTCACCGAGACGAGGTCGTTGTTCGCCATCCGCACGATGTATTCGGAGGCGGTGGTGTCGCCCGCCACGCGCTCCGCCGCCGAGCCGAACAGGCCGCCCACCAGCGCCCCGCCCACCGCGCCGATGGCGCCCGCCATGTTCCCGCCCGGTGCCTGGGACCCGATGATGCCGCCCGCCGCGCCGCCGGTGGCCGCGCCGGTCGCGCCCTCGGCCTGCACGGTGACGTCGCGGCGGCCGATGACGGTGCCCTGGTCGACGCGGTTCATCTGCTGCACCGCGCGCGTGGCGTAGGCATCGGGCGAATAGCGCGGGCCGCAGGCCAGCAGGAGGAGCGGCAGGAGGAGGGTGGGAGCGGCACGCATGGCGCCCGTCCCATAGGGGAGGCCGCCGCCCCGCGCCACCCGCGATCTCCGCATGGCCCCGCCCTTGCCGCGTCGCACCTCCTCCGATTGGATGATCCCGCGGCAGGAGGATGGCGCCATGGCACGGATCGGCTTCGTCGGGCTCGGCAACATGGGCGGGCCGATGGCCCGCAACCTGGTGAAGGCCGGGCACGAGGTGGCGGTCTTCGACATCGTGCCGGAGCTGGTGGCGCGCTGCGCCGGCGCGCGCCCGGCCGCCAGCGCGGCGGAAGCCGCGCGGGGGGCGGAATTCGTGCTGACCATGCTGCCCGCCGGGGCGCAGGTGCGCGACGCCTGGCTCGGCGCCGGCGGCATGGCGGCGGCGAGCGCGGCCGAGGCCGTGCTGGTCGACTGCTCCACCATCGATGTCGCCACCGCGCGGGAGGTGGCCGCGGGCAGCGGCCGCGCCTTCCTGGACGCCCCCGTCTCAGGCGGCGTCATGGGGGCGGAAGGCGCGACGCTGACCTTCATGGTGGGCGGCGAGGAGGCGGCCTTCGCCCGCGCCGAGCCGGTGCTGCGGCAGATGGGCCGCGCCGCGATCCATTGCGGCAGGGCGGGGGCGGGGCAGGCGGCCAAGGCCTGCAACAACATGATCCTGGCCGCGACGATGATCGCGACCTGCGAGGCCTTCGTGCTGGCCGAGAAGCTCGGCCTGTCGCATCAGGCGCTGTTCGAGGTGGCCTCGAAATCCTCCGGCCAGTCCTGGAGCCTGACGACATACTGCCCCGTCCCCGGCCCGGTGCCCGGCAGCCCCGCGAACCGGGACTACGCGCCGGGCTTCGCGGCGGGGCTGATGCTGAAGGACCTGGGCCTTGCGGCGGAGGCGGCGGCGGCGACCGGCGCGGCGACGCCGATGGGCGCGCAGGCGCTGGCGCTGTACCGCGACTTCGTGGCGGCGGGCGGCGGCGGCACCGATTTCTCCGGCATCATCCGGATGCTGCGGGAAGGGGCGTAGCGCGGCGGCCTATTCCGCGTAGATCATCTTCCGCGTCATCCCGCCGTCGCTCACGAACTCCGCGCCGGTGACGAAGCCGCTCTCCGGCCCGACGAGCCAGGCGACGAGGGCGGCGATGTCCTCCGGCCGGCCGACGCGGCCGGCGGGGTGCTGGGCGTGGTCCTCCGGCCGCAGGGGCTCCCCTGCCACGTCGATCCAGCCGGGGCTGACGCAGTTGGCCCGCACATCGGGGCCGAGGCTGACCGCCAGCGCATGGGTCAGCGCGACGAGGCCGCCCTTGGAGGCGGCATAGCTTTCGGTGTGCCGTTCCGACTGCCGGGCGCGGGTGGAGGCGATGGTGACGATGGCGCCGCGCGCCGCGCGCAGCATCGCCTCCGCCTCCCGCGCCAGCAGGAAGGTGGCGGTGAGGTTGGTGGCGAGGACGGAGGACCATTCGGCCAGCGCCAGGTCGCGGAGCGGCTTGCGGGCCATGATGCCGGCATTGGAGACGAGGGCGTCGAGCCGCCCTTCCCGCGCCGCGACGCCCGCGACCAGCGCCCGGACCTGCGCCTCCTCCGCCACATCGGCCGCGACGGGGCGCGCCGTCAGGTCGCGCGGCGGCGCCGCGCGGTCCGCCGCGACGACGCGCCAGCCGTCACGGGCGAGGCGCCGCGCGATGGCAAGGCCGATGCCATGGGCGGCGCCGGTGACGAGGGCGACGGGGGCGGGGTCCGGCATGCTGTCCTCCTGCGCGGCGGGAGCGTGCGCGGGAGGGGCGGGGTTCCGGGCGGGAAGGTGGCGCAGGTGCCGGGCACCCGGCATCCCGCGCCACGGTTTCCCCGGCGGCTGCCCGTCGGTAGAAGGCGGGCATGGACAACAGCATGGCCACCCGGCCCTACAGCAGGCTCAAGGGCGATCCCTACCGCGCCTATGAGGAACTTCCGGCCGAGGTACGCAAGGCCCTGCAGGAAGCCTTGGTGGACTGGTGTCCCCTGCGCGCCCGCGAATGGCACCTCGACCTGCTGCGCCGGCAGCGGCTTCGACCGGCGCAGGCGGCGTCCTTCCTCGTCGAGACCATCCGCAGGCAGGACCACGCCGAAGTCGCGGCCTTCTCCAGGACATGGGCGAAGGGCGCGCAGGCCTATCCGCACCTCGCCGCCGGCGCGACGCTGCAACGCTATGAGGGCATGGAGGGCATCCCCGCGCCCCGGCCCGTGGTCGTCGCCCTGCCAGCAACCCGGCCCGGGACGAAGCCCAAGACCAAGACCAAGCCCAAGCGCCTGGCGGGCCGCCGCGCCCGGCGCTGAGCGCGGAGCGGCAGCGGCCGGGTTCCCGCCCCCGCCGCATCACCCCTTCCGCGCCAACCCCCGCCCGGCCACCACCGCCGCCGCGCCGAAGCGCGCCCGCAGCTTCTCCACCGCTTCCCACTTCGCCGCGCGCCGCCCCGCATCGGGGTCCGCCAGGTCCGGAAGGTCGGCATCCGTGCCGGGGGCGAGCGGTTGGGCGCCGATGCCGATGAGGCGGAAGGCGGGGCCGGTCGCCTCCTTCGCCAGCATCGGCCGGGCGGCGCGGAACAGGGTCTCGGGCAGGGAAGTGGGGCGGGCGAGGCGGGCGGTGCGGGTGCGGGTCTCGAAGCCCGCGGTCTTCAGCTTCAGCACCACGCCAGCGGCGGCGAAGCCCTTCTCCCGCAGGCGGCGCGCCAGCTTCTCGCACAGGTGCCACAGCGGCACCTCAAGGTCGGGCAGGGTGCGGAGGTCGGCGTCGAAGGTGGTCTCGGCGGAGATGCTCTTCGTCTCGCGCTCGGGGCTGACGCGGCGCGTGTCCTCCCCGCGGGCGCGGGCGGCCAGGGCGGGGCCGTCCTCGCCGAAGCGGCGCGCGGCCTCCCGCGCCTCCAGCGCGGCAAGCTGGCCGAGGCGCGTGAAGCCGGCGGCGTGCAGCTTCCGCGCCAGCGCCGGGCCGATGCCGGGCAGCACGGTGACGGGCTGGTCGGCCAGCCATTGCGCGGCCTCGGCCCCGGTCACGGCGAAGCCGCGGGGCTTGTCGCGTTCCGCCGTCAGCTTCGCCAGCAGGCGGTTGGGCGCGAGGCCGATGGAGACGGTGATGCCGACCTCGCGCTCCACCGCGCGGGCGAAGCGGGCCAGCACCACGGCGGGCGGGGCGCGGTGCAGCGCCTCGGTCCCCGCCAGGTCGAGCACGGCCTCGTCGATCGACAGCGGCTGCACCAGGGGCGTCAGCGCCTCCATCAGCGCGCGCACCTGCCGCGCGGCGGCGGCGTATTTCGCCATCTCCGGCTTGATCACCACCGCATCGGGGCAGAGCGCGAGCGCCTTGAACATCGGCATGGCGCTGCGCACGCCGCGGGTGCGGGCGATGTAGCAGGCCGCCGAGACGACGCCGCGCCGCCCGCCGCCGACGATGACGGGCTTCGTCAGCAGCTCCGGCCGGTCGCGCTTCTCGACGCTGGCGAAGAAGGCGTCGCAATCCACATGCGCCACCGTCAGCGCCAGCAGTTCGGGATGCGCCGCGACGCGGCGCGATCCGCAGGCGGGGCAGCGCGGGAAGGGCGCGTCCTCGATCCGGTCGCAGTCGCGGCACAGCGCGGGCATCTCAGCGCGCGCCGCGGCGCAGCAGGGGCATCAGGAAGAACAGCGCCAGCAGGCCGAGATAGATGCGCCCGTCGGGGCTGCGCGGCCGTTCCAGCCAGAAGCCGGGGCCGCGCCCGAACAGCAGCATGCCCAGCAGCGTCTCCGCCAGCACCAGCAGCACCAGCCCGACCGCGCCCATCAGCAGCCGCGGGCCCGGGGCGGGCGGCACGCCGAACAGCCGCGCGACCCAGGGGGCCAGCAGCACCATCGCGGCCGTCATCGGCACCGCCTCCACCAGCACCGCCAGGGTGGGGCCGAGCCGCGGTTCCAGCAGCAGGATGCGGACCGGGCCGAGCAGGAAGCCGAGCCCGAACATCACCGCGAACCACAACGCCCCCGCGCCGAGGATCACGGCCAGAGCCGCGCGGCGCCGAGCACGCCGGAACTGTCCCCGTGCCGCGCGCGCAGCACCGGGGTGGAACACGCGTCGGAGAAGACGTGGCGCGGGATCAGCCGCGGCAGCGCCTCGTACAGGTGGTCCATGTTGGACAGGCCGCCGCCGAGCACGATGGCATCCGGGTCCACCAGGTTCACCACCGCCGCCAGCGCCCGCGCCAGGCGGTCCGCATGGCGGTCCAGCGCCGCCCGCGCGGCCGCATCCCCGGCCGCGGCGCGGGCGGGCAGGGGGCTGGCGTCGCGCGCGCCGGGACCATCCGCATCGGCCGCAAGGGCGGGGCCGCAGAGGAAGGCCTCGATGCAGCCGCGCTGGCCGCACCAGCAGCGCGGGCCCGGATGTTCCTCCGCCGTCATCCAGGGCAGGGGGTTGTGGCCCCATTCGCCGGCCACACGGTTGCGCCCCTCCACGATGCGGCCGTTCACCACGAGCCCGCCGCCGACCCCGGTGCCGAGGATGACGGCGAAGCCCGAGGCGCCGTCGGCGAATTCCGACAGCGCCAGGCAGTTCGCGTCGTTGGACAGGCGCACGGGGCGGCCGAGCCGCGCCTCGAGGTCGGCGCCGAGCGGCTGTCCGTTCAGGAAGGTGGAATTGGCGCCGCGCACCCGGCGCGTCACGGGGTTCTCGCTGCCGGGGATGCCGATGCCGACCGTGGCGGGGGCGCCGATCTCGGCTTCCGCACCTTCCACCAGGCGGGCGATGGCCTCGATCGCGGCGGGATAGCCGCGCGGCGTCGCGACGCGGCGGCGCAGGCGGGGCGCGCCCGCGGGGTCGAGGGCCGCCACCTCGATCTTGGTGCCGCCGAGGTCGATGCCGATGCGCCAGGACATGGGCGGAAGATGGCCCGCGCGGGTGCGCGCCGGCAAGCGGCTTGCCCCGCGGCGCGGCGGGTGCTGCATTGGCGGGCATGGGAGATACGCTGCTCGACGTGCAGGGGCTGACCTGCCCGCTGCCCGTGCTGAAGGCCAACAAGGCGCTGCGCGGGATGAAGCCCGGCGCGCGGCTGACCGTGCTGGCGACCGACCCCGCCAGCGTGAAGGACTTCCGCGCCTATGCCGCGGAGACCGGGCATGCGCTGGTTGCCTTCAGCGAGGAGAAGGGGGTGTTCCGCTTCACGCTGAAGAAGCGGGAGGAGCCGCCGGGATGAGCGTGCTGCTGTTCACCCACCGCGCCTGCCTGCACCACGACCCCGGCCCGCACCACCCGGAATGCCCGGACCGGCTGCGCGCCGTGCTGCGCGCGCTGGACACGGAGGAGTTCTCCGACCTCATCCGGGACGAGGCGCCGCAGGCGACGGTGGAGCAGCTGGCGCGGGTGCATCCGCGCAACTACGTGGACGCCATACTCGGCATCCGGCCGGAGCCGGACGACCATGTGGCGCTGGACGGCGACACGGTGATGAACTGGGGCAGCGCGGAAGCCGCGCTGCGCGCCGCCGGCGCCGCGGTGGCGGGGGTGGATGCCGTCTGCCGGGGCGAGGTGCGGCGCGTCTTCTGCGCCACCCGCCCGCCCGGCCACCATGCCGAGCCGGGGCGGCCGATGGGCTTCTGCTTCTTCGCCAACGCCGCCGTCGCGGCGCGCCACGCGCAGGCGGAACACGGCATCGCGCGCGTCGCGGTGGTGGATTTCGACGTGCACCACGGCAACGGCACCCAGGCCTGCTTCGAGGCCGATGCCAGCCTGTTCTACGCAAGCTCCCACCAGTCCCCCTGCTATCCCGGCACGGGGGAGGCGCATGAGACCGGGGTGGGCAACATCGTCAACCTGCCGCTGCCCCCCGGCGCGGACGGCGCCGCCTTCCGCGCCGCCTGGGCCGACACGCTGCTGCCCGCGCTCGACGCCTTCGCGCCGGGGCTGCTGGTCGTCTCCGCGGGCTTCGACGCGCATGCGCGCGACCCGCTGGCGCAGCTCCGCGTGCGGGAGGGGGATTTCGGCTGGCTGACGACGGAGCTGTGCCGCCTGGCGGACCGGCATTGCGGCGGGCGGATGGTGAGCCTGCTGGAAGGCGGCTACGACCTCGACGCGCTGGCGAGTTCCACCGCGGCGCATGTCAGGGCCTTGTTGCGCGCGTGACGGGGGCCTTGACCCTCCCATGCGGGAAGCCCCCATCTGTGGGGGCGTCATCCCGAGGAGGGTCGCGATGCTGAGGTTCCACATTCCCAACATGACCTGCGGCGGCTGCGCCAAGGGCGTCACCGCCACGCTGCGGGAAGCCGCGCCGGCCGCGAAGGTCGAGATCGCGCTGGACCGGCGGGAGGTGAGCGTGGACGCCGCGGCATCCGAAGCCGCGGCGATCGAGCGCGCCCTGCGCGACGCGGGGTGGGAAGCGGCGGCGGCGTAGCACCGGCCGCACACCGCGCCTGCGGGCCCGGCGGGCGCGCCGCAGGGGCGATGTGCGGCTGGCACGGGCCGTGCAAGGTTGCGCGCGATGCTGCGCGACGACGCCCCCAGCCCGCCTTCGCACCAGCGCGCCGACGGGCGCGCGGACCTTGTGCTCGCGCCGGCGCCGGGCGGGTCCGCGTGGCTGCGGCACCTGTACCAGGCGGCGCCGCTGCGCTGGCTGTTCCCGGATGCCGATCCGGGCGAGCCGAAGGCCGGCGCGCTGGTGAATGTCGCGGGCGGCCTTGCGGGGGGCGACCGCGTGGCGACCACGCTCGGGCTGGAGGCGGGGGCGCGCTTCGTCGCGACGACGCCGGCGGCGGAGAAGGTCTATCGTAGCCTCGGCGCCGGGACGGAGATCGCCTGCGGCCTGCGGGTGGAGGATGACGCCTGCTGCGAATGGCTGCCGCAGGAGACGATCCTGTTCGACGGCGCAAGGCTGCGACGCCGCTTCGACATCGCGCTCGCGCCCGGCGCGCGGCTGCTAGCGGCGGAGATGCTGGTGCTGGGCCGTGCCGCGCATGGGGAAGCCTTCGCGCGCGGCGTGCTGATGGACCGATGGCGCGTCGCGCGCGGCGGGCGGCTGGCCTGGGCGGACGCCCTGCGGCTTGACGATCCGGCGGCGGCGCGGGATGCGCGCTTCGTGCTCAGCGGCGCGGGCGCGGTGGCGACGCTGCTGCTCGCCGCGCCGGACGCGGCCGCCCATCGCGACCGGGCGAGGGAGCTTGCCGCGGGCGCGGCCAGCCTCGTCGCGCCCGGTCTGCTGGTGGCGCGCTGGGCGGGCGAGGCGGGGGCGGTGCGTGCCGCGATCGGCGGCGCGGTGACCGTTTTGCGGGCAGATGCGCTGGGCCATCCCGCGCGGCTGCCGAGGCTCTGGCGCACGTGACGTGGCACGCGGCATGCTGGACGACGGCGAGAGGTGACGGATGAACCTGACCCCGCGTGAGAAGGACAAGCTGCTGGTCGCCATGGCGGCGGCGGTGGCGCGCCGCAGGCTGGAACGCGGCGTGAAGCTGAACCACCCGGAGGCGGTGGCCCTGATCACCGATTTCGTCGTGGAAGGCGCGCGCGACGGCCGCACGGTGGCGGAACTGATGCGCGACGGCGCGGCGGTGATCGCCCGCGGGCAGGTGATGGAGGGCGTGGCGGAGATGATCCACGAGATCCAGGTCGAGGCGACCTTCCCCGACGGCACCAAGCTCGTCACCGTGCACGAGCCGATCCGATGAGCATCCGGTCGCGAAGCACCGCAGCGGAACGCAGTGGAGCGAGGAGCGGGAGCGTGAATCGGATGGTCCCGACATCCATCCGGTCGCGAAGCACCGCAGCGGAACGCAGTGGAGCGAGGAGCGGGAGCGTGAATCGGATGATCTCCGCATGATCCCGGGCGAGCTGTTCCCCGCCGAGGGCGAGATCGAGCTGAATGCCGGCCGCCCGGTGGTGGCGCTGGAGGTGGCGAACACCGGCGACCGCCCGATCCAGGTCGGCAGCCACTACCACTTCGCGGAGACCAACCCCGCCCTTCGCTTCGACCGGGCGGCGGCGCGCGGCATGCGGCTCGACATCCCCGCGGGCACGGCGGTGCGGTTCGAGCCGGGGCAGGCGCGCAGCGTGCGGCTGATCCCCTTCGCGGGCGCCCGCGTCATCCACGGCTTCCGCGGTGAGACGGAGGGGAAGGCCTGATGCCCGCGCGCCTGTCCCGCCGCGCCTATGCCGGCATGTACGGCCCGACCACCGGCGACCGGCTGCGCCTGGCCGACACCGACCTGGTGATCGAGGTGGAGCGCGACCTGACGACCTATGGCGAGGAGGTGAAGTTCGGCGGCGGCAAGGTGATCCGCGACGGCATGGGCCAGTCGCAGGTGACGCGCGACGGCGGCGCGATGGACACCGTCGTCACCAACGCGCTGATCCTCGACCACACCGGCATCTACAAGGCCGATGTCGGCCTGCGGGATGGCCGCATCGCCGCCATCGGCAAGGCCGGCAACCCCGACACGCAACCCGCCGTCACCATCGTCATCGGCCCGGGCACCGAGATCCTGGCCGGCGAGGGGCGGATCCTGACGGCCGGCGGCATCGACCCGCACATCCACTTCATCTGCCCCCAGCAGATCGAGGAGGCGCTGGCAGCGGGCGTCACCACCATGTTCGGCGGCGGCACCGGGCCGGCGCATGGCACGCTCGCCACCACCGTCACGCCGGGGCCGTGGCACATGCAGCGGATGCTGCAGGCGGCGGAAGCCTTCCCGATGAATCTCGGCTTCCTCGGCAAGGGCAACGTGTCCCTGCCGGCGGGGCTGGAGGAGCAGGTGCTGGCCGGCGCGGCCGGCTTCAAGCTGCACGAGGACTGGGGCACCACGCCCAAGGCCATCGACAGCTGCCTGCGCGTGGCGGACGCCTTCGACGTGCAGGTGGCGATCCACACCGACACGCTGAACGAGAGCGGCTTCGTGGACGACACGATCCGCGCGGTGGGCGGCCGCGCCATCCAGGCCTTCCACACCGAAGGCGCGGGCGGCGGCCATGCGCCCGACATCCTGCGCGTGGTGGGGGAGCCGAACTTCCTGCCGAGCAGCACCAACCCGACGATGCCCTACACCCGCAACACGGTGGACGAGCATCTCGACATGCTGATGGTGTGCCACCACCTCGACCCCCGCATCCCGGAGGACGTGGCCTTCGCCGAGAGCCGCATCCGCAAGGAGACCATCGCGGCCGAGGACATCCTGCACGACATGGGCGCCATCAGCATGATGTCGTCCGACAGCCAGGCGATGGGGCGCGTGGGCGAGGTGATCCTGCGGACCTGGCAGACCGCGCACAAGATGAAGCAGCAGCGCGGCCGGCTGGCGGAGGAGACGGGCGACAACGACAATGCCCGCGTGAAGCGCTACGTCGCGAAATACACGATCAACCCCGCCATCGCGCAGGGCATCGCGGCGCATGTCGGCAGCGTGGAGGTCGGCAAGCTGGCGGACCTGGTGCTGTGGTCGCCGGCCTTCTTCGGCGCGAAGCCGGACTACGTGCTGAAATGCGGCAGCATCGCCATGGCGCCGATGGGCGACCCCAACGCCTCCATCCCGACGCCGCAGCCGGTGCATTACCGCCCGATGTTCGGCGCCTTCGGCCGCGCCGGCCTGCTCTCCTCCGTCACCTTCGTCTCGCAGGCGGGGCTCGATGCGGGGATCGCGGACCGCTTCGGGCTGACGCGGCCGCTGCTGGCGGTGCGCGGCACGCGCGGCATCGGCAAGCGCGACATGCGGCTGAACGCCGCGCTGCCGCGGATCGAGGTGGACCCCGAGACCTACGAGGTCCGCGCCGATGGCGAATTGCTGATCTGCGAACCCGCCACCGTGCTGCCGCTGGCGCAACGCTACTTCCTGTTCTGAGGACGAGAATGGACGAGAGCATCCCCCGCGCGCTGGCCGTGGTGCCCGCCGGCGACTGGCCGGCGGAACAGGCGCGCGACACGGTGACAGTGGATTTCGACGACCGCTTCCGCCGCCGCAGGCTCTACACGGCCGAAGGCGGCCTCGCCTTCCTGCTCGACCTGCCGGAGGCGCAGGTGCTGCGCGACGGCGACGGGCTGGTGCTGGCCAGCGGCGGCTATGTGCGCGTCAGGGCGGCGCCGGAGCCGCTGGTGGAGGTGACGGCGCCGACGCAGGCGCATCTGCTGCGGCTCGCCTGGCATCTCGGCAACCGGCACCTGCCGGCGGAGATCGACGGGGCGCGCATCCTGATCCGGCACGACCATGTCATCATCCGCATGCTGGAAGGGCTCGGCGCGACGCTGCGGGCGGTCGACGCCCCCTTCAACCCGGAAGGCGGCGCCTATGGCGAGCACAACCGCGCGCCGTCCCACCCGCACGGGCACCATCACCACGACCACGGCCATCACGACCATGACGGCCCCTGCGACCACCACCACTGACGCGGCCCTCGCGCGGCTGCTCGCCTGGCTGTCGCCGGCCTATCCGGTCGGCGCCTTCAGCTACAGCCACGGGCTGGAGACGGCGGTGGAGGATGGGCTGGTGGCGCGGCGCGACGACCTGGTGGCCTATGCCGAGGCCGCGCTGCTGCACGGCGCGGGCGCGGTGGATGCCGGTCTGCTGGCGCTGGCCTGGCGCGCAGCGGAAGCGGGGCAGGACGCGGCGCTGGATGCGGTGACGGAGCTTGCGGCCGCCTGGCGCGGCACGGCCGAACTCGCGCTGGAGGCCACGCAGCCGGGCGCCGCCTTCGCGCAGGTGACGCAGGCCGCCTGGCCGGAGCCGCGCTTCGCCGCCTTCGCCGCGCGCCATGCCGGGCGGCTGACCCATGCGGTGGCCTGCGGTGCGGCGGCCGGCTTCGGGGGCGTGCCGCTGCGCGCCGCCTGCTTCGCCTGGCTCGCCGCCTTCGCGGCCAACATCGTCTCGGCCGGGGTGCGGCTGGTGCCGCTCGGCCAGACCGACGGGCAGGTCGCCACCGCTGCGCTGCTGCCCGCGGTGGAGGCCGCGACCGACCGGGCGCTGGCCGTCACCGACGCGGAGGAGCTCGGCGCCGCGGCGCTTGCCATCGACATCTTCTCCATGCGTCACGAGACGCAGTACACGAGGCTGTTTCGCTCATGATGAACGGACCCTTCCGCGTCGGCGTCGGCGGCCCCGTCGGCTCCGGCAAGACGGCGCTGGTCGATCGCCTGTGCAAGCACATGCGCGAGGCCAACGAGGTGGCGGCGATCACCAACGACATCTACACGAAGGAGGATGCGGAATTCCTCACCCGCTCCGGCGCGCTCGCACCCGACCGCATCATGGGGGTGGAGACGGGCGGCTGCCCCCACACCGCGATCCGCGAGGATGCGTCGATCAACCTCGCCGCCGTGGCGGAGATGTCGCAGCGATTCCCCGGGCTCGAGATCCTGTTCATCGAGAGCGGCGGCGACAACCTGGCCGCCACCTTCAGCCCGGAACTGGCGGACCTGACGATCTACGTCATCGACGTCTCGGCGGGCGACAAGATCCCGCGCAAGGGCGGGCCGGGCATCACGCGCAGCGACCTGCTGGTGATCAACAAGATCGACCTCGCGCCCCTGGTCGGCGCCGACCTTGCCGTCATGGACCGGGACGCGCGCAGGATGCGCGGGCAGCGGCCCTTCATGTTCACCAACATGAAGGAGAACAGGGGCGTGGCGGAGATCGCCGCGTTCATCCTCAAGGCAGGCGGGCTGACATCCCGCGGGAAGGCGGCATGACGATGCGGAAGATCCTGGTTGCGGCGGCGCTGCTGGCGCCGCTGCCGGCGCTGGCCCATCCCGGCGGGGACCACCTGCACGGGCTGGCCGCCGGCTTCGCGCACCCCTTCGGCGGGCTCGACCACCTGGCGGCGATGGTGGCGGTCGGGCTCTGGGCGGGGATGGCGGGCGGGCGCGCGCGCTGGATGGCGCCGGCCGCCTTCCTCGGCGGCATGGCGGCGGGCGGCGTGCTCGGGCTGACGGGGATCGGCGTGCCGATGGTGGAGGCAGGCATCCTCGCCTCCCTCGTCGTGCTCGGCCTGATGGTTGCGGCGGCGGCCCGGCTGCCGCTGGCCGCGGCGCTGCCGCTGCTGGCGGGCTTCGGCCTGCTGCACGGCCACGCGCATGGCACGGAAGCCGCCGGCGGGGCGGTCGGCTACCTGGCGGCCATGATGGCGGCGACCGCGCTGCTGCACGGCGCGGGGCTGCTGCTGGCCTCGCCCCGGCTGGCGTCGCGCGGGCGCGTCGCGCAGCGGCTGGCGGGCGGCGCCACGGCGGCCGCGGCTGCGGTGGCGCTGCTGCCCTGGTAAGGCGCCGGACTATCGCGCCCGGCAGGCGCCAAGCGTCCAGACCGCGGGCGGCATCGCTTCCCGCGGCTCCGTCGCCGGCGGCGTGCCCGGTACGCTGCCGTAGTGGAGCGCGAGGCCGAGCGTCGGGGTGAAGATGTGGCGCGGCGCGGGCCGGCCGCTGCCGGGCGCATCGGCGGAGACGCCGAGATCCTCCGCCATCGGATAGACCCGCAGCGGCTCCGCCGGCTCGTCCCCGGCGTCCAGGCGCTGCAGCCCGTCCTCCGCCACCGTCGGGCCTGGCGCCGCGACCGGCAGCAGGCTGAGCCCGCCATAGCCCTGCGCCGCGGCGAAGACGAACCAGTATTGCCGGCGCGTCGCGGCGGAGGTGACGCGGAACACCAGGTCGGAAGCGGCGCCTGCGCCAGGGCCGGCATGCAGCAGGTCCGCCGTGTAGTCGGCGGCCGCGTTCAGGTGGTAGGTCGCGCGCTCGGCCGGGCAGGCCTCCACCTGCGGCTGCGCGGCCCGCGCGACGCCGTCGAGCGCGACGGCGGCCAGCACCACCGAACGTCCCTCGATCCGCAGGTCGAAGCGCGCGCGGCCGCCGGTGGGGCAGCAATTCGCGTCGCCGTCACGCCACAGGGCGGCGCGGGCGGCGAGGTCCTCGAAATCGTACTCCACCGCCTGCCAGACGCCGAGGCCGGGCGGCAGCCGGCCGGGCAGGGCGGCAAGCCAGCCTTCCGTCTCCACCTCCGCCCAGCCGGTGCGGTCCAGCCGGTAGAGCAGGTCGGTGTTGACCGAGCCGGAGCCGCCGCCGCGGCCGGGCAGGTGCAGCAGCCAGCCGCCCTCGTGCTCCACCAGGCGCGGGGCGTCGAAGTGGTGCCCCTCGAAGGACCAGCCGAGCAGGCGCCAGCCGCCCCGCGCCTCGGCCAGCAGTACGATGCCGGCGCGCAGCCCGTCCTGTTCGGTGAAGCCGCGCTGCGCCTGCCACAGCACCCGCGTCGTGCCATCCGCGCTGACCGCCAGGCCCGCGCCGGTCACGCGGCAGTCGCGCAGCGCGTTGCCGAGACATGTGCGCTCCATCGCGGCGGGGCGGGGGAAGACCGGGCTGGGCGGGCAGTTGCGCTGGCCGTCGGGGCAGCGCGGCTGTTCCAGGCGGCGCAATGCGCGGTCCTGGCGCAGCGCCTCCTCCAGCGCACGGATGCGGTCGCCGTAGTCGTCGAGCAGCGCGTCGCGGTCGAAGGCGCGGGGCGGCTGCCCGGGCTCGCCGGCTTCCAGTTGCCGCTGCCAGGCGCGGGCGCGTTCCGCCATCGTCGCGGGGCGGGCCGTGGTGGCGGCCAGCGCGCGTTCCAGCCCGCGCATCCGCGCATCCGCCGCGCGCAGTTCCGCATCGGCGCAGATGCCGGCACGGAGCGGCCCGGCCGGGGCCGCGCAGGCCGGCGCCGGCCGGGGTTGCGCCAGGGCCGGCGCCGCGACGCCGAGCGCGAGCAGGAGGCAGGCGACCGCGCCCGACCGCATCATGGCAGCTTCCCCGTCCACAGGAGTCCTGTCGGGCAGCTTCCCGCCGGACCGGCGTCGCGGCAAGCCGCGGACGGCGGCGTCAGCCCTTGCGGAAGGTGATCGGCTTGTTGCCGTCCCACAGCACCGATCGCCCGATCCGCGCCAGGCGGTCGAGCCCTTCGGTGATGGTCAGGAAGTGGTTGCCCGCCAGCTGCCCCGCCTTCGAGGCGAAGCTGCACGGGCCGTAGGCGACCAGGATCTCCGTCTCGCTCAGGCTCGTCGGCATCCCGCCGGGATAGACGATGACATGGCCCGGCGCGGGGTGGCTCGTCGCGTTCTCGAAGCCGAGCGAGAGGTCGCGTTCCCCCATCGGGATCCAGCAGGCCTCGCCCGACCAGCGGACATGGATGATGCGGTCGGTGAAGGGCAGGAGCTCGCGGAATCGGGCCACGGTCTTCGGCGCGTCCTTCCCCTCGAAGACGGCGGGGAAGGTCTCGCCCGCGATCTCGATCTCGACATCGGCCATGCTGGTCCCCCTGCGATGCGGCGATGCCCCGGCCGTACGCGAGCGCGCGCCGCTTGCCAAGTCCCGCGCGGCGCGGCGGCTACCCCGGCAGCAGGCGCGGCGCGCCGGCCTCCACCGCGAAGCGGCGCAGCACCGAAGCGCCGCTGGCCGGGTCCGTCGCGTCGTCGAGCGCCATCATCTCCGCCACTGCCTCCCGCCGCGTGAGGCGCAGCGACAGCCAGCCGCGGCGCGACCCGTCGCCGAAGGCGATGTGCGGGTCGCGCGCCAGGGGCAGGGCGAAGCGCGCACCGCCCTGGCTGGTGATGGAGCTGGCGACGAATTCCACCGCCGCCGGCGGATCGGAAGGCCGGTCGAAATCCGGCCGCAGCTCGGCGGCGAGGAAGGCGTGGATGTCGCCGCCGATGACGAGCGGCGTCCCGGCATCCCGCGGGCGTGCGGCCAGCGCGTCCAGCAGGCGGCGCCGGGCGGCCGGGTAGCCGTCCCAGCCATCGGTCCAGTAGACCGGCGGCGTCGCGGCGCTGCCGAGCCGCGCCATGCGCGTCTGCTGCGCCAGGATGGTCCAGCGCGCGCCCCCGCGCGCCAGGCCTTCCGCCAGCCAGGCTTCCTGCGCGGCGCCGAGCATGCTTCGCGTGGAATCGGCCAGCGCGGGGCAGGCCTGTTCCGTCACCCGCGTCGCGCCGCCGCGGTCGGGCGGCTGGCAGGGCTGCGGGTGGCGGTGCTGCCGGTCGTCGAGGATGTGGAACTCCGCCAGCCCGCCGAAGGCGCTGCGGCGGAAGATGCGCGCCTGCGGCCCGGCGGGCTTCGCCGCGCGGGGCAGCGGCATGTGTTCCCAGAATGCCTGGTAGCCGGCGGCGCGCCGCGCGAGGAATGGGGCGCCGCGCTCCCTCTCGCCGATGTCGTCGGCGTAGTCGTTCGACACCTCGTGGTCGTCCCAGGTGACCAGCCAGGGGCAGGCGGCATGCGCGGCCTGCAGGTCCGCATCCGTGCGGTACAGCGCGTGGCGGTTGCGGTACTCCTCCAGCGTGCGGGCGGTGGGCGCGCCGTGGCTGCGGACCGGGTTGCGTCCCCAGGATGCCTCGTAGATCGCGTCGCCGAGGAAGGCGACGAGGTCGGGCCGCGACTCCGCGACATGCCGGTGCGCCGCGTAGAAGCCGTGCTCGTAGTGCTGGCAGGACGCGACGGCGAGGCGGAGTTCCGCCGGCACCGTGCCGGGCGCGGGCGCGGTGCGGGTGCGGCCGGTCGCGCTCGCCTCCCCCATCGCGGTGAAGCGGTAGGAGTACCAGCGTCCGGGTTGCAGTCCCTCGACCTCGAGATGGACGGAATGCGCCTCCTCCGGCAGGGCCATGACGCGGCCCGCGCGCACCGGGCGGCGCAGCGCCTCGTCCTCGGCCACCACCCAGTCCACGGGCACGGGCAGGTCGGGCATGCCGCCGCCGCGCAGCGGGTCGGGGGCAAGGCGCGTCCACAGCACCATCCCCGTCGGGTGCGGGTCGCCCGACGCCACGCCGAGCGTGAAGGGGCCCGCGGACGCCGCCCCCGCCGCGCGCGGGCGGATGGCGCCGGAAAGGGCGAGCGCCGGGGCGGCCAGCAGCAGGCCGCGGCGGCGGAGCCGCGCCGTCACGGGTTGCGCCGCGCGGCGCGCAGCGTCGGCAGGCCGATCCCCGCAGCCTCGAACCCGCCATCGACGGCGATGACCTGGCCGGTGATGTAGGCGGCGCGGTCGCCGCAGAGGAAGAAGATCGCCTCGGCCAGTTCCTCCTCCAGCCCGTAGCGGTCCAGCGGGATGGTGTCGTGGTAGTCGCGCCGGATCTCCGGCGTGTGGACCGCCTTCGCCATCGCCGTGTCCACCGGCCCCGGCGCCACGGCGTTGACGCGGATGCCGAGCGCGGCGAGTTCCACCGCCTGCTGCTTCGTCAGATGCGCGAGCGCCGCCTTGCTGGTGCCGTAGGCGACCCGGAGCGTGGAGGCGCGCAGCCCGGAGATGGAGGTGACGTTCACCACCGCCCCGCCGCCCCCTTCCGCCATCAGCGGCGCGGCGGCGGAGGTGCAGAGGAAGGGCCCGGTGAGGTTCACCGCCAGCACGCGGTTCCACTCCTCCGCCGTCGTGTCCAGCAGCGGCTTGAACACCGCCGTGCCGGCATTGTTCACCAGCGCGTCGAGCCGGCCGAAATGCGCCGCCGCGCGGCGCACCGCCGCCGGCGCGGCGGTGGCGTCCGCCACGTCGCAATGCAGCGCCAGCGTCGCCTCCGGCTGCGCGAGGCGCGCCATGGCGGCGCCCAGCAACCCGCCGTCGATGTCGAGCAGCGCGACGCGCCAGCCCTCCGCCAGGAAGCGCTGCGCGGTGGCGAGCCCGATGCCGCGTCCCGCGCCGGTGACGAGCGCGACCGGGCCACTCATGCGCGCGCGCCGCGCGGCGATGGAGGCGTGCGTGGCGGCATGGCGGCGTTCCCCGTGGCTTGGCCCGCGCCCATGCTTCCACGCGGGCGCGCCGCCGTCACGCCCGCTCAGCCCATCCCGGCGGCCAGCGCCTGGGCCACGCGCCGGGCGAAACCGGCCGGGTCGCGCGGCGGCTCGCCATCCTGCACGCGGGCGAGGTCCAGCAGCAGCCCGGCCTTCTCCTCCAGCGCGGTGTCGGTGGCGGCGCCTTCGGCCAGCTTCCGCACGAAGGGGTGGCGCGGGTTCACTTCCAGCACCGGCAGGGCGCCGGGCATGGCGCGCCCGGCGCGGCGCAGCATCCGGCCCATCTGCAGGTCGGGGCCGTATTCCGGCGCGGCGAGCACCACGACGCTGTCCACCAGCCGGTCGGTCGCGCGCACGTCGGAGACGTCGTCCTTCAGCGCCTCCTTCAGCCGCGGCAGCAGCATCGCCAGATCCGCCGCCTCGCCCGCCGGCTCGCCGCCCGCCACCTTGGACAGGTCGGCGCCGCCCTGGGTGACGCTGCGGATCGGCCGGCCGTCGAACTCGCCCAGGCGCTCGGGCCAGAAGGCGTCGATGCCGTCGGACAGCAGCAGCACCTCCACCCCCTTGGCGCGGAAGCCTTCCAGCTGGGGCGACTTCGCCAGCACCGCCGGGTCGTCGCCCACCAGGATGTGGATCGCCTCCTGCCCGTCCTTCATGCGGGCGACGTATTCCGCGAGCGAGGTCCAGCCCTCCACCGCGGAGGAGCGGAAGCGCAGCAGCGCCGCGACGTCACGGCGATGCTCCGCATCCTCCCAGACGCCTTCCTTCAGGGTCGCGCCGAAGGCTTCCCAGAAGGCCGCGTAGCCCCCGGCGTCCTTCGCCTTCGTCTTCAGCTCCGCCAGCACGCGGCCGGTCACCGCCTTGCGGATGCGCGCAAGCACGGGGGTCGACTGCAGCATCTCGCGGCTGACGTTGAGGGGCAGGTCCTCGGTGTCGACGACGCCCTGGACGAAGCGCAGCCAGGGCGGCAGCAGCCCGGCCTCCTCGGTGATGAACATGCGCCGGACATGCAGGCGCACGCGGCTCTCCCGCGCGTCCTCCACCGCCATGAAGGGCCTGGCGCCGGGGATGAACAGCAGGGCGGAGAAGTCCAGCACCCCTTCCGCGCGCCAGTGCAGCACCGCCCAGGGCTTGTCGAAGGCGTGGGCGACGTGGCGGTAGAATTCGGCGTACTGCTCCTCCGTCACCTCGGCGCGCGGCTTGCGCCACAGGGCCGTGCCCTCGTTCGCGGGCTCGTCCACGCCGTCGCGGGCGACGGTGATGGGGATGGTGATGTGGTCCGCCCATCTGCGGATGATCGCCTGGAGGCGGTGCGGGTCGAGGAACTCCTCCGCATCCGCCTTCATGTGCAGCACCACGTCGGTGCCCGCCTCTGCCCGCGCTGCCGGGGCGAGGGTGTAGTCGCCCTTGCCGTCCGACGCCCAGCACCAGGCTTCCTCCGTCCCCGCCCGGCGGGACGTGACCTCGACGCGCTCCGCCACCATGAAGGCGGAGTAGAAGCCGACGCCGAACTGGCCGATCAGGCTCGGCTTCTCCGCCGCCGGGGCATCGGCGAGCGACTTCGCGAAGGCCAGCGTGCCCGACCGCGCGATGGTGCCGAGATGCTGCGCGAGATCGGCCTTGGTCATGCCGATGCCGGGATCGGCGATGGTGAGGGTCCGCGCCGCCTTGTCCGGCAGGATGCGCAGCCGCGCCTCGGCCGGCGGGCCGAGCTTGTCGTCGGTCAGCGCCTCGAAGCGGCGGCGGTCTACCGCATCGGCGGCATTCGCCACCAGCTCGCGCAGGAAGATCTCGCGCTCGGAGTAGAGCGCATGCACGACGAGGTCGAGCAGTCGCCCGACCTCGGCGCCGAATTCATGCCGTTCCAGGGTCTCACCGGTCTCGCTCACGGGTCACTCCGTCGGTCGCGCATGTCGCGGCGCGCGATATGCGCGAGGGAAGGTGGCGTTTCAACCGGGCGCCGGGCGCGCAACCGCCGCCGTCGCCACGGCGTTGCCGGCCGGCACCAGGAACCCGAGGTCGGCCCGATGCGTCGCCTGCCCCTCCTCATCCTCCTGCTCGGCCAGTTCGCCCTGGCCCTGCCCGCCGGGGCGCAGACCGCGCCCGCGCCCGCGCCCCCGTCACAAGGCGCGGCGGCGGGCGGGGCGGGGCGGTCGCCGGGGCCGCCGCTCGACCAGGGGCCGCGCACGCCGCAGGCCGATGCGGCGCATCGGGGCGGCGGCGTGGTGCTGGAAGGCGCGCCCGGCGCCCCCGCCCCGGCGCCGCAGCCGACGCCGCCGCTGCCCGGCGGGCCGCGCCAGTAGGCGACCGCCGGCTATCCCCAGGCGCGATGCCGCGCCGCGGCATGGCCCGCCGGCAGGCGCGGCCCGGCGGCGAACAGCTTCTCGCGGTAGGTGCCGGGCGCGTAGGCGGTCTTGTAGAGCCCGCGTTCCTGCAGCAGCGGCACCACCAGGTCCACGAAGGCCTCCAGGCATTCCGGCATGACGGTGCGCGACAGGTTGAAGCCGTCCACATCGGCTTCCGCCACCCAGCGCGCCAGCGCATCGGCCACCTCTGCCGGATCGCCCACGATCGGCGGCTGCCGGCTGCCGAGGACCGACTGTTCCAGCAGCTTCCGCTTGGTCCAGGCCGGGCCCGCGACCTTCGCCATCGCCTCGACGTTGGAGCGGATGGCCTGGCCCGGCCCGGCCTCCACCGGTTCGTCCATGCCGTAGCGCGCGAAGTCGATGCCGAGCGAGGCGGATGCATGGGCCAGCGTCGCCTCGGCATCCGCATGGGCGGCGTAGTCCGCCAGCAGGTCGCGCGCCTCGGCCGCGGTGCGGCCGACCACGACGGTGGCGCCGACGAAGACCAGGATGGGGCGGGGCGCCGCGCGCGCCCGCAGGTC
The DNA here is from genome assembly GCF_050563535.1 of Falsiroseomonas sp. CW058. Taxonomy (NCBI): domain Bacteria; kingdom Pseudomonadati; phylum Pseudomonadota; class Alphaproteobacteria; order Acetobacterales; family Roseomonadaceae; genus Falsiroseomonas; species Falsiroseomonas sp. CW058. The sequence continues at coordinate 85,602 of NZ_JBNXUO010000013.1, read as the reverse complement.
CGCCACCAGCCTTGCCACCACGGCGGGGCTGGTGCCGTTGACGAAGACGCATTCGGCATGGGTCGCGGCGAAGCGCCGCCCGCGTTCGCTCGCCCCCGCCTGGTAGAGCACGGGGGTGCGCTGGGGCGAGGGTTCGCACAGGTGCATCGCGTCGATGCGGAACTGCCGGCCGTGATGGGCGATGCGGCGCACCCGCGCGGGGTCGGTGAAGACGCGGCCCGCGGCGTCGCGCCGCACCGCGTCGTCGGCCCAGCTTCCCTCCCACAGCGCATAGACCGCGTCCATGTACTCGTCCGCCAGGTCGTAGCGGTCGTCATGCTGCATCTGCGCGTCGTAGCCGAGCGCGCGCGCCGCGCTGTCGAGGTAGCCGGTGACGATGTTCCAGCCGATCCGCCCGCCCGTCAGGTGGTCGAGCGTGCTCATCCGCCGGGCGAACAGGTAGGGCGGCTCATGGGCGGTGTTGCAGGTCACGCCGAAGCCGAGATGGGTGGTCGCCGCCGCCATGGCCGGCACGGTCATCAGCGGGTCGAGCAGCGGCACCTGCACGCCGCCCCGCAGCGCGGCGTCGGGGCTGCCGCCATGCACGTCGTAGACGCCGAGGACATCGGCCAGGAACAGCCCGTCGAACAGCCCGCGTTCCAGCCGTCGCGCCAGCGCCGTCCAGTGGTCGAGCCGGGCGTAGCCGGCGCTGTCGTCGCGCGGATGCGTCCACATGCCCTGCTGGATGTGGCCGGGGGTCGCCATGTCGAAGGCGTTCAGCCGGATCTCGCGGAGCGGGTGGCCGCCCGCCGGGTGCGGCGCCGTCACGCGCGCCCGCCGCGTGGCCCGGCCGCGCCGGCTGCTTGAGAATGCGTCATCCGCTGCCCTCCCTGCGCGGCCGCCGGGCCGCGCCTGTGGGGCGCAGCGTCGCAGGACCGGGGCCGCAGGGGAACCACCGCGCCGGGCGGCGCCTTCACTCCGCCGTCGCGTGGACCCTGGCCCGCCCGCGGGCGAGCCGCGCCACCTCCTCCGCCAGGGTGGCGCCGGAGATGGGCTTGCGCAGCAGCGTGAAGCGCGCCCCGTGCGGCGCCTCGGAGGCGAGGGCGGTGGCCTGGTCGACATAGCCGGTCACCAGGATGGCGGGCAGGCCGGGCAGGCGGCTCTGCGCCTCGCGGATGGTGGCGATGCCGTCGAGGCCCGGCATCGCGAGGTCGGAGACGAGCACGTCGAAGGGTGCGCCGCGGTCGAGCAGGGCGAGCGCGGCGGCGCCGTTGCTGGCCTGCGTCACGTCGCAGCCCGCATCCTCCAGCTCCGCGCCCACGGTGTGGCGCACCGCGTCGTCGTCATCCACCACCAGGACCCGCAGGCGCCAGGGCTGGCGGCCCGGGTCGCCGGCGGCGGGCGCGGCGGGTGGCTGGGCGGGCTGCGCCGGCTCCGGCGCGACCGGCAGCCAAAGCGAGATGCGCGTGCCCTGGCCGGGTGCGCTGTCGATCGACAGCCTGCCGCCGGAGCCCTGCGCGAAGCTGCGCGCCATCGCGAGGCCGAGCCCGGTGCCCTGCCCGAGAGGCTTGGTGGTGAAGAACGGCTCCGCCGCGCGGGCCAGCGTCTCGGGCTGCATTCCCTCGCCGGTGTCGCCCACGGTGATGCGGACATAGTCGCCCGGCGGCAGCGCGCCGGGCTCCGCCGTGGGGACGACCCGTTCGGGCAGGGCGGCCAGCGTCAGCACGCCGCCGCTGCGCATCGCGTCGCGCGCATTGGTCGCGAGGTTGACCAGCACCGTCTCCAGCTGGCCGCGGTCGGCGAAGACCGGCGGCAGGTCGGCCGGCGCCGAGACCTCCACCCGGATGCGGGAGCCGAGGGTGGCGGACAGCACCTCCCTCAGGCCGGAGAGCAGGCCGCCGACATCGAGGGCGGCGGAGCGCAGCTCCTCCCGCCGGGAGAAGGCGAGCAGGCGGCGGGTGACGGATTCGCCGCGGCGGGCGGCCTCCTCCACCATGCCGACGAGCCGGCGCACCGCCTCCGCGTCGCCGGCGCGGCGGCGGATCAGCGCGACGCCGCCCAGCACCGCCTGGAGGACGTTGTTGAAGTCATGCGCGATGCCGCCGGCAAGCTGGCCCACCGCCTGCACCTTCTGCGCCTGCAGCAGCGCCGCCTCGGTCCCGCGGCGCTCCGCGATCTCGGCCTGCAGGCGCTGGTTGGCCAGCACCAGCTCCCGCGTGCGCTCCGCCACGCGGGCCTCCAGCGCCTCCGCCTCGGCGCGGAGCTGCACCTCGCGGCGTTGCAGGGCGCGGGCCATGTCGTTGAAGGCGATGCCGATCTGCCCGAATTCCGAGCCGCGGTCGGCGGCGGGGGCACGCGCCGAGAGGTCGCCTTCCCGCCACCGCCGCGCGACGGCGAGGAGGGATTGCGTGGGCGCGGTGATGAACTGCCGCGCCACCAGCAGCGTGACGCCCGTGGCCACCAGCAGGGCGAGGCCGAGCAGCAGCGAGCCCTGGCGCAGTGCCCGCGCGAGGTCGGCCATCAGCTCCGGCTGGTGGAAGCCGACCACCACGGCCAGGTGGCTGTTGGCGGCGGTCGGCGGGGAGTAGCCCACCAGGCGGTCGGTGCCGTCGATGCTGCGCAGCCGCAGGATGCCCGGCCCGCTGGCCGAGAGCAGCGGCAGCGCCGCATCGGGGAAGCGGCGCCCGACGAAATCGGCGTGGCGGGTGTCGCGCGCCAGGATGATGCCGTCCGCATCCGCCACGGTCAGGACGCCATGGCTGAGGAAGGGCGACCCGCCGCCCTTCAGGCCGCGCAGATGCGCCTCCAGCCAGCCGATGTCGAGCGCGGCGACGAGGGTGTGGCCCGCGGCGGGGTCCGTGCCCTCGATCCGCCTGTAGAAGGGCAGGAAGCCGCCCGGCAGCATCGCGGAGCGGGCGAAGCGCCCGGCCGAGAAGCCGGGGGCGGCCGGCGCGCTCGACGCCCAGCTCGGGTCCGTCCGCCCGGCCATCAGCGCGGGGTGGGACGCGCAGCGGACCGCGCCCTCCGGGTCCACGAGGGCGAGGAAGGCGAAGCCCGGGGCATGGTCGAGCGCGCCGCGCAGGCGGTCGCTGCACGCATCCCCCATGATGCGGACCTGCTGGAACTGCGTGGCGGCGCCGAGCAGGATGCGCGCCCCGTTGGCGATCCCCTCGACATTCCCGGCAAGGAGCTGCGCCTGCTGGATGACCAGCGTGTCCAGCTGCACGCGGCGGTCCTTCCACTGCTGCCAGCTGACGGCGGCGTAGAGCCCGACGATCGGCAAAAGGCAGGTCGCGACGACGAGCAGCAGGCGGGTGGAGATCCGCATGCCCTGCAGCCATGCCCGCCGGGCCCCTGCCGGGGGTGCGTCCTCCACGCCGGCCGGGGCACGGTCACGCCCGCCTGAGTGCCCGCCCATGCGATGCCGCTCCGCCTCCGTTCCGACAGCCTCCGCCACCCCGCGACTTCACCCGGCGGTTGTGGAGATCCGCCGCGCCGTCGCGCATCGGAGGATCAACACACCAGCCCGTGAGTCAAACCAAGATTGCATCACCTTTTCTTGTGCGGAGCCAGGTATTCCGTGCGGAAAGCGGAACGGGGGCCGCGCGCCGTCAGCGGCGCATCATCCCCTTCTTGATCTCGCGCTCCACCGCCGAGCGTTCGCTCGACCCGAGGCGACGGATGATCTCCCGCACGATGGCGGGGGAGATGCGGTGGCGCTTGGCGAGGTAGGCGATCTCTTCCTCGGCTTGCGCCGCGGCGGCCTCGTCCACGGGGCCGCCCTTCCTGGTCTGGGACACGCGTCACCTGTCGTTCTGGTCTGTCATCCCCGGCGGGCGCCAGATGGCGGCCCGGACTGGGTGGCTGGCGCATCCCGGCCGGGGCGGAATGCACCGGGGCGTCCCCGGGCCAGCGCCGCGCCCGCGGGCGCGGCCCGCGGTCCGGGCTGTCGTCGTCTTATGCGGGGCGGCGGCGCCTTCGGATCGGGTCAGCCGACCGAGGGGCGGCCATCCGCGCGCAGCTGGCTTTCGCGCACCACGCGCTGGTGGCCGTCCTGCGCGCTGCGGACGTGGTATTCGCGGTCCGCGGCGTCGTTCGGCAGTTGCCGGACGATGGTGTAGACCCCGCGAGGCATGTTGCCGTCCATCCGGCCGGGCACGAGTTCGACGCGCTGCCCCACGCTGAAGCCATGGCGTTTCATCACGGTGCCCCTCCTTGGGTGGTCGGATGGCGGCCGGGCGGCCGGCGCGGGGTTCGCGCCGGCCGCCCGGGTGGCATCGGTCGGTGTCAGGCCTGCTTCAGGTTGCAGGCGGACAGCTTGCCCTGCTGGCCGCGCTGCACGTCGAATTCCAGCTTGTCGCCCTCGCGCACGTCCTGCAGGCCGGAGCGCTGCACGTCGGAGATGTGGAGGAAGACGTCGTTGCCGCCATCATCGGGCTGGATGAAGCCGTAGCCCTTGGTGGCGTTGAACCATTTCACGGTGCCGGTGGACATGGCGGTGTTCCGTTCGCGCTGAGGTACGCCGCGCGCCGATCGCGCAGCGGATCAAGGTCGCAGGGCAACGGACGCGGGCTCGGCGCTCGATCATGAGCAGGGGAGCAGGCCGAACCAGACGAGATTGACGCCACCAACATGGGCGCTGCCGGGGCCGGACGCAAGGCGAAACGCCGCGGCCCCGCCCGCGCCGCGCGGGGGGCGGGGTCCCGCGGGCCGCGGGGCGGCGTCAGCCGGGCGCGGGGCGCGCATCCTCCACGTCGTCCGACCAGATGGCCAGGATGCCGGGCACGCGCACCGTGCGGGCGCGCAGCTTGCCGCGCGCGATCGCCTCCACCCGGCCGCGCTCCGCCTCGAAGCAGCGCAGCAGGTCGGCGGGGCGGAAGCAGCGCCGCGCGCTCAGCTCCCGCAATGCGTCGGGGGAGATGGCGCAGGCGACGTCGCCGCCTTCCCAGGCCAGGTCGAACAGGATGCGCCGCCCGTCCCAGCGCGGGGCGGCGACGTCGGTGGCCTGTGCCGGGGTCATGCTGCGATGTCCTTCGATGGGGCGGAGCCGCGGGAACGGCAGGGTGGCCCGCGCGAGCCGGGCGGGCCTGCCCGCCGGAGGCGACGTCCAGGACCGCCACGCGGGATCATGTGGTCATGGCCGTCCCACCCTGTCCATCACGGCTTCGTGGCGCGGCGCCGCCCTTCCGCGCCCCCGTGGCCGCGGCCACGCTGCCGTCAGGGGACGGAACCGGATCGACCGCCCGCCGCTTTCCAGCCTCGGGCGGCTTTCTGTCCTGCCGACCACAGGCGGGACGCGCCCATGACGCAAGAGGATGACCGGATGAAGGAAGCGCCGCAGGCGGGACACGGCAAGGCCGCCACCGGCATCGCGGGCCTGGACAACGTGCTCTCCGGCGGCCTGTCGCGCGGGCGCGTCTACCTGCTGGAGGGAAGCCCGGGCACGGGCAAGACGACGGTCGCGCTGCAGTTCCTGATGGACGGCGCGGCGAGGGGCGAGCGCGGGCTCTACATCACGCTGTCGGAGTCGGAGGCGGAGCTGCGCGACGGCGCCGCATCCCATGGCTGGGCGATCGACCCGGAGATCGAGGTGTTCGAGCTGACGCCGCCGGAAAGCCTGCTCGACGCCGACCAGCAGCAGAGCCTGCTCTACTCCTCCGACCTCGAGCTCGGCGAGACGACTCGCGCGATCTTCACGGCGGTGGAACGCGCGGTCCCGTCACGCCTGGTGCTGGACAGCCTGTCGGAGATCCGGCTGCTCGCGCAGGGGTCGCTGCGCTATCGCCGGCAGATCCTGGCGCTGAAGCACTACTTCGCCCGCCATGGCGCGACCGTGCTGATGCTCGACGACCTGACCACCGAAGTCGAGGACAAGACCGTGCACAGCGTCGCGCATGGCGTGATCCGCCTCGAGGAACTCGCCCCCAGCTACGGGGCGGAAAGGCGGCGGATGCGGGTGGTGAAGTACCGCGGCCAGCGCTTCCGCGGCGGCTTCCACGACTACACGATCGAGACCGGCGGGATCCGCGTCTTCCCCCGCCTGGTGGCGGCCGAGCACCGCCGGGACTTCGCGCGCGACCCCCAGGGCAGCGGCGTCGAGGATCTCGACCGGCTGCTCGGCGGCGGGGTGGAGAGGGGGTCGAGCACGCTGATCATCGGCCCGGCCGGCACCGGCAAGTCGCTGCTGGCCATCCAGTTCGCGATGGCGGCGGTGGCGCGCGGCGAGAAGGCGGCGCTGTTCGTCTTCGACGAGGAGCTCGGCCTGCTGCTCAGCCGCGTCCGGGCGATGGGCATCGACCTGGCCGCGATGCAGCGCGACGGCCTGCTGACAGTGGAGCAGGTGGATGCGGCCGAACTCTCCCCCGGCGAATTCTCCCACCGCGTCCGGCACCGCGTCGATTCCCGCGGCGTCAGCGTCGTGGTGATCGACAGCCTGAACGGCTACCAGTCGGCGATGCCTGACGAGCGCGACCTGGTGCTGCACATCCACGAGCTGCTGCAGTACCTGAACCGCCAGGGCACCACCACCTTCCTGCCGGTCGCGCAGCACGGGCTGGTCGGCGACATGAAGGCGCCGGTGGATGTCACCTACCTGGCCGACACGGTGGTGCTGCTGCGCTACTTCGAGGCGCTGGGGCGGGTGCGGCGCGCCATCTCCGTCATCAAGAAGCGAGCCAGCGGGCACGAGGACACGATCCGCGAATTCCGCATCGATGACGGCGGCATCCGGATCGGCCAGCCGCTGGCGGCCTTCCAGGGCGTGCTGCGGGGCGTGCCGGTCTATGTCGGGGCGGATGCGCCGCTGATGGACGACCAGGCCGGATGAGCGCCGGCGATGCCGGCCTGTCGGAGCGCGCGCTGGTGCTGGCGCCGCGCGGGCGCGACGCGACCCTCGCCGCCATGCTGCTGCGCGAGGCCGGCATGGCGGCCGATCCGGTCGGCGGGACCGCGGGCCTGCTGGCCGGGATCGAGGCGGGAGCCGGGCTGGCGGTGGTGGCGGAGGAGGCGTTCCGCGACGTGGACCTCGCCCCGCTCGCCGCGCGGCTGGCGGCGCAGCCGCCATGGTCCGACTTCCCCTTCATCCTGCTGACCGGACATGGCGGCGGGCCGGAACGCAACCCCGCCGCGGCCCGGCTGTGGGAGGTGCTGGGGAACGTCTCCTTCCTCGAACGTCCCTTCCATCCGACGACGCTGGTCAGCGTCGCCCGCGCCGCGCTGCGCGCGCGGCGCCGGCAATACGAGGCGCGCGCGCGGCTGGAGGACTTGCGGCTGGGCGAGGAGGCGCTGAAGCGGGTGAACGAGACGCTGGAGGAACGCGTGGCCGGGCGCACGCGCGAGCTGCGCGAGGCGAATGCGCGCCTGCAGGAGCAAATGGCCGGGCGCGAGCAGGTGGAGGCGCAGCTGCGCCAGTCGCAGAAGGTGGAGGCGATCGGACAGCTGACCGGCGGCGTCGCGCACGACTTCAACAACCTGCTGATGGCCGTGCTCGGCAACCTGTCGCTGCTGCGCAAGCGCCTGCCGGCGGGGGATGCCCGCCTGCACCGGCTGGTGGACGGCGCCATGCAGGGCGCGAAGCGCGGCGCGGCGCTGACCCAGCGGCTGCTGGCCTTCGCGCGCCGGCAGGACCTGCGGGCGGAGGCGGTCGACCTCGCCCAGCTGGTGGACGGCATCGCGGAACTGCTGCGGCGGTCCGTCGGGCCGCGGATCGAGCTGCGGATCGAGGCGGCGCCCGGCCTGCCGCCAGCCCTGGCGGATGCCAACCAGATCGAGCTGGCGCTGCTGAACCTGGCGGTGAACGCGCGCGACGCGATGCCTGAGGGCGGGCGCATCGACATCCGCGTCGGCGCCGCCGCGGAGGAGGCGGAAGGCGGCCGCTTCCTGCGCCTGGCCGTGGCGGATACCGGGCGCGGGATGGATGCCGCGACGCTGGCGCGCGCGGTGGAGCCCTTCTTCTCGACCAAGTCGCCCGGGCAGGGCACGGGGCTCGGCCTGTCCATGGTGCACGGGGTCGCGCGGCAGCTCGGCGGCGACCTGCGGCTGTCCAGCGTGGAGGGGCAGGGGACGGTGGCCGAGATCCTGCTGCCCGTCGCCCCGCCCGCGACCGGCGCCGAGCCGCCGGCGGGCACGGCGAGGGGCACCGGGCGCGCGGCGCCCGGCCCGGCGCCGCCGTCCCGCGTCCTGCTGGTCGACGACGACCCGCTGATCGCGCGCAGCACGGCGGAGATGCTGGAGGATCTGGGCCACAGCGTCGTCGCGGCCGGGTCGGCGGCGGCGGCGCTGGACCTGCTGAACGGCGGCGTTCCCTTCGACCTGCTGGTGACCGACTACGCCATGCCGGGGATGACGGGGCTGGAACTTGCGCTGGCCGCGCGCGCGCTGCGGCCCCGGCTGCCGACGGTGCTGGCCACCGGCTTCGCCGACATGGCCGTGGGCGCGGCCCCCGCGGACCTGCCGCGCCTGGCCAAGCCGTACGAGCAGCACCAGCTTGCCGCCGCCGTCGATGCCGCGCTGGCGAAGGCCGCGGGCCGGGCCGGGGGCGGCTGACGGGGGGCCGGGCGGTCAGGCGCGGTGGCGCAGGCGCCGCAGCCACCACCAACCGCCCGCCAGCATCGCCGCGCCCCAGGCGAGGAAGCCCAGGTCCCACAGGATCCACTGCTCCCTCGGGACCGTCTCGTTGACGTGGTGGATGCCGAGGATGTGGTGGTCCACGATCCCCTCGACGAGGTTGAAGATCCCGAAGCCCATCAGGACCGTCGCCGCGAGCACGCCGCGCGCCCAGCGCGGATGCGGCCGCCGCGCGTGCCGCCACAGCACCGCGAGGCCGAGCACGACGAAGACGTAGGTGCTGGCGTGGAACAGCCCGTCGGCCAGCGTGTTGACCCGCAGGTTCGCCACGCTGTCCGGCGGATAGCCGGCGCTGGTCAGCAGGTGGTGCCATTGCAAGACCTGGTGCAGCACGATCCCGTCGAAGAAGCCGCCGAGGCCGAGGCCGAGCAGGATGCCGGCCGAGCGGGGGAAGCGCGTCCCCTCGCGCGGCGCATCGCCGGGGAAGGGGGCGTCAGCCATGGGACGCATCCGCAGGCCCCGCGGGGGCGGCAGCGGCGGGCCTGATGGCATGGCGGCGCGGCATGCGGGGCTCCCTGCGGGTTACGGGTGCGGATAACCGCCGCCCCGCGCCGCCGGTTCCGCCCGCCCGACAGCGGGCCAAGCGCGGGAAGGCGCGACAGCGTGATGCACGGATGCGGCGGGCGCGATAGGCTGGGGACCACGGGCCGCGGGCCGCGGCCGGACAGGACGGCGCATCACGATGGACACCACCGCCCCCCGGGCCTCCGCGCCGCCACGCCCCTTCGCGGCGCTCGCCGCCGAGGCGGTGCCGCAGCCGCCGCTGCGGGCCGCGATCACCGGCGCGTACCGGCGCGCCGAGACGGCCTGCCTGCCGCCCCTGCTCGCCGCCGCCGCCCTGCCGCCCGCCGAGGATGCGGCGGCGGCGGCGCTGGCGCGCCGCCTGGTCGCCGCGCTGCGCGCGAAGGGCACGGGCGGGGGCGTGGCCGCGCTGGTGCAGGAATTCTCGCTCTCCTCGGCCGAGGGCGTCGCGCTGATGTGCCTGGCCGAGGCGCTGCTGCGCATCCCCGATGCGGCGACGCGCGACGCGCTGATCCGCGACAAGCTGGGGCGGGGTGACTGGGCCGCGCATCTCGGCCCCGGCCGTTCGCTGTTCGTGAACGCCGCGACCTGGGGGCTGGTGGTGACCGGGCGGCTCGCCTCGGTCGAGGGCGAGGCGGGGCTCGGCGCGGCGCTGACGCGCCTCGTCGCGCGGGCGGGGGAGCCGGTGATCCGCCGCGGCGTCGACCTCGCGATGCGGATGCTGGGCGAGCAGTTCGTCACCGGCGAGACGATCGCCGAGGCGCTGGCCCGCGCCGCCCGGCGGGAGGCGCGGGGCTACCGCCATTCCTACGACATGCTGGGCGAGGCCGCGGCGACGGCGGGGGACGCGGCGCGCTACCTCGCGGCCTATGGGGAGGCGATCGGCGCGATCGGCGCCGCCGCCGCCGGGCGCGGGCCGATCGAGGGGCCGGGCATCTCGATCAAGCTGTCGGCGCTGCATCCCCGCTACGCCCGCGCGCAGCGCGGGCGGGTGATGGCGGAGCTGCTGCCGCGCGTGCAGCATCTCGCCGCCCTCGCGCGCGGGCACGGAATCGGGCTCAACATCGACGCGGAGGAGCAGGACCGGCTCGACCTCTCGCTCGACATCCTGGGCGCGCTGGCCATCGACCCGGCGCTGGCGGGCTGGGACGGGCTCGGCTTCGTCGTGCAGGCCTACGGGAAGCGCGCGCCCCTGGTCATCGACGAGGTGCTGGACCTGGCGCGGCGGACGCGGCGGCGGATGATGGTGCGGCTGGTCAAGGGCGCGTACTGGGACAGCGAGATCAAGCGCGCGCAGCAGGACGGGATGGAGGATTTCCCGGTCTTCACCCGCAAGGTCCACACCGACGTCTCCTACCTCGCCTGCGCGCGCAGGCTGCTGGAGGCGCGCGACGCGGCCTTCCCCCAGTTCGCCACCCACAATGCGCGCACGCTGGCTGCCATCCACGCGATGGCGGGGCCCGTCTTCCGCCCCGGCGACTACGAGTTCCAGTGCCTGCACGGCATGGGGGAGGCGCTCTACGACGAGGTGGTGGGGCCCGCGAAGCTCGACCGTCCCTGCCGCATCTACGCCCCCGTCGGCACGCATGAGACGCTGCTGGCCTACCTGGTGCGGCGCCTGCTGGAGAACGGCGCCAACTCCTCCTTCGTCAACCGCATCAACGACCCGGCGGTGCCGGTGGAGGCGCTGGTCGCCGACCCGGTGGCGGAGGCGCGCGCGCTGCGCCCCATCGGCCGTCCGCATGACGGCATCGCCGCCCCGCGCGACCTGTTCGGCGCGGAGCGGCCGAACTCCGCGGGGATCGACCTGGCGGACGAGGCGGTCATCGCGACGCTCGCGCGGACCCTGCCGGACGGCGCGGCCGCGCCGATCCTCGCCGCGCCGGTGGTGGAAGGCCGCGCCGCGGGGGGCGCGCGGCGGGAGATGCGGAACCCCGCCGACCGGGACGACCTGGTGGGCAGCGTGGCCGACGCGACGGCCGAGGATGCGGAGGCCGCCCTCGCCGCCGCCGTGGCGGCCGCCCCGGCCTGGGCGGCGGTTCCGCCGGCCGAACGCGCGGCGATGCTGCTGCGCGCGGCGGGGCTGATGGAGGCGCGCCTCGGCGCCCTCATCGGCCCGATCGTGCGCGAGGCCGGCAAGTCGATCCCGAACGCGGTGGGCGAGGTGCGGGAGGCGGTGGACTTCCTGCGCTACTACGCCGCGGGGCTGCGCGGCTGGGACGCGGCGACGCACCGCCCCCTCGGCCCCGTGGCCTGCATCTCGCCCTGGAACTTCCCGCTCGCGATCTTCACCGGCCAGGTGGCGGCGGCGCTGGCGGCGGGAAATGTCGTGCTGGCCAAGCCGGCCGAGGAGACGCCGCTGGTCGCCTCCCTCGCGGTCGGGCTGCTGCACGAGGCGGGGGTGCCGCCGGGCGCGCTGCAGTTCCTGCCCGGCGACGGCGCGGTGGGCGCGCGGCTGGTGGAGGATGCGCGCATCCGCGGCGTGATGTTCACCGGCTCGACCGAGGTGGCGCGGCTGATCAACCGCGCGCTGGCCCGGCGGCTGGACCCCGATGGCCGTCCGGTGCCGCTGGTGGCGGAGACGGGCGGGCTGAACGCGCTGGTGGTCGACAGTTCCGCCCTGCCGGAGCAGGTGGTGGCCGACGTGCTCGCCTCCGCCTTCGACAGCGCGGGGCAGCGCTGCTCCGCGCTGCGGCTGCTCTGCGTGCAGGAGGATGTGGCGGGGCGCGTGCTGGCGATGCTGCGCGGCGCGATGGCGGAGCTTTCGGTGGGCGTGCCCGACCGGCTCTCCACCGATGTCGGCCCGGTCATCGGCGCGGCGGCGCGGGACGGCATCCTCGGCCATGTCGGGGCGATGCGCGCGCGGGGCCATGCGGTCCATGCCGCGCCGCTGCCGGAGGCCTGCCGCCGCGGCACCTTCGTCGCGCCGACTCTGGTCGAGGTCGCGCGCGTCGCCGATGTGGAACGCGAGGTGTTCGGGCCCGTGCTGCACGTCCTGCGCTTCCCGCGCGGCGGGATGGAGGCGACCCTGCGGGAGATCGACGCCACCGGCTACGGGCTGACCTTCGGCGTGCATTCCCGCATCGACGATGCGGTGGCCCGCGCCATCGGCGGCAGCGCGGCCGGCAACGCCTATGTCAACCGCAACCTCATCGGCGCGGTGGTGGGCGTGCAGCCCTTCGGCGGGCAGCGGCTGTCCGGCACCGGGCCGAAGGCGGGCGGCCCGCTCTACCTGCGCCGCCTGCTCGGCGCCGGCCCGGCCGCGCCGGACCTGCCCGCCACGCCGCCCGCGCCAGCCGCCACCGCCTTCCTCGGCTGGCTGCGCGCCACCGGGCGGGACGCGGCGGCCTGCGCCCGGCAGGTCGCGGCGTCCCGCCTCGGCCTCGACATGCCGCTGCCCGGCCCGGTGGGGGAGGAGAACCGCTACGCGCTGCGCCCGCGCGGCCGGGTGCTGTGCCACGCCGCCACCGAGGCGGGCCTGCTGCGGCAACTCGCCGCCTGCCTGTCCACCGGCAACGCCGCCCGCATCCGGGCGCCGGCCGCCGCCGCCGCCATCCTCCAGGACCTGCCGCCCGCCCTTGCCGGGCAGGTCGGCCCCGCGGCGGGGGGGGATGCGGAGGGCTGCGACGCGGTGCTGTTCGAGGGCGAGGACGGGGCGCTGCGGCGCCTCCTGGCCGCGGTCGCGGCCTCCGACGGGCCGATCCGCCCGGTCCTCGCCGCCACGCCGGCGGAACTGGCCGACGGGCATCCCTACCCGCCCGACATGCTGCTGGCGGAGCGCAGCATCTCCACCAACACCGCCGCCGCCGGCGGCAACGCGACCCTGATGAGCCTGTGATGCCGCCCCGCCCCGGCCTGCCCCCTCCGTCAGCCCATCATGCCGAGGCTGCGGGCGAGGACATAGGCGGCGACGAGCAGGATCAGCCCGGCGAAGACCCTGGTGAGCAGCCCGCGCCGGCGCGCCAGGCGCCCCGCCGCGCGTGCCCCGCCCAGGCTGCCCAGCACGCCGCCCCCGACGAAGACCGCCGCGAGCGGCCAATCCACCAGCCCCGCCGCAGCGTAGCTGCCCGCCGTGGCCAGGCCGAAGGCCGTCACGGCGACCAGCGAGGTGCCGACCGCCTGCAGCATCGGCATCCCGCTGGCGAGGATCAGGCCCGGCACGACCAGGAAGCCGCCGCCGATCCCGAAGAAGCCCGACAGCGCGCCGACCGCGAGGCCCGTGCCGACCAGCGCCGGCGCGTTGCCGCGGTTCAGGCGCACGCGGCGGTCCTCGGCGGGCTCGCGCCGGCGCAGCATCAGCCCGGCGACGACGGCCATCATCACCGCGAAGGCCGCGAGCAGCGCCTGCCCGTCCACCATCCTGCCGAGCCGCGCGCCGGCAAGGGCGCCGATCACGCCGGCGCCCGCGAAGACCGAGGCGCAGGGCCAGCGGACATTGCCGGCGCGCGCATGGTTCAGCAGGCTCATCGCCGCATTCGCCGCGACCGCGACCGCGCTCGTCCCGATCGCGAGGTGCGGCGCTGGCACGCCCACCAGGTAGACCAGCAGCGGCACGGCCAGGATCGACCCGCCGCCGCCCACCAGCCCGAGCGAGAAGCCGACGAGCCCGCCCGCCAGACCGCCGAGCAGCACCTGGAGCGTGGACAGGATGGTCATGGGCAAGGCCTCCCCCGCGTCGCGTCCGGCGGGCGCGGCGGCGGGCGGTCCGGGTCGGGGAATGCGCCCGCCGGGTCGCGGCGGGCGCGGCGTTCAGGCGGCGGCCGCGCGGTTCCAGGGCATCAGCCGCAGCAGGCGTGCGAGGCCGCAGGTGCCGGTCGCGCCGGCGAAGACCAGGCCCGCGCCGACGAAGCCCGCGAGCGCGTAGAAGGCCGGCGCCAGAAGCGCGCCCAGCACCACGCCGAGCACCACCATGGAGCCCGCCGCGATCTGGACCTGCCGCATCAGTTCGAGCGGCTGGCGCCGGTCCTCGGCCACCGGCAGGCCCGCGCGCTTCCAGGCCTCCAGCCCGCCCTCGACCGCATAGGCTTCCACCAGGCCGGCACGGGCGGCGAGCTGCGCGGCATTGCCCGCGGTGCGCGCGCCGGAGCGGCAGTGGAACAGCACCGGCTTGCCGTGGTGGAGCGCGAGTTCCGCCTCCTCGAGGCGCGAGAGCGGCAGGTTCCGCGCGCCGGGGATGCGCTCCCGCGCATGCTCGTCCGGCTCGCGCACATCCACCAGCGTCGCGCCGCCTTCGCGCAGCAGGCGGGCGGCGTCCTCGGGCGTGATGGTCTTCAGCATGGCGATGTCCTTCCGTCGGTCAGTCCCCGGGGGGGCAGTAGAGATCCCGCAGCACGGCCAGCACGCGCGCGGCCTTCGGGTCGGCGAGGCGGTAGAACACCGCCTGTGCCTCCTTCCGGGCCGCCACCAGGCCTTCCTCCCGCAGCAGCGCGAGATGCTGGGACAGCGCGGGCTGGGAAAGGCCCACCGCCTCCGCCAGCGCGCCCACGCCCATCTCGCCCTCGGACACGAGGAGGCAGAGGAGCAGCAGCCGCCTCTCGTTCGCGAGCAGGCGGAGCAGCCGCGCCGCCTGCTCCGCGTTGTCCTGCAAGGCCGCGAGGTCCTGGCCAGGTGTCGTTCCCACCCTCATCCGCGCCTCATCCATAAGCTTGCGCTGAATAAGGGAAATCTTATATGCAGTTCAAGCCCCGGCCCGGGGCGACGGAGGACATCATGGAAAGACCGGCCATCCGCGCCTTCTTCGATGAACCGACCAACACCGTCAGCTACCTGGTCTGGGACCCCGCGACGAAGGACGGCGCCGTGGTCGATCCCGTGCTCGACTGGGACAACCGGTCCGGCACGGCCGACACCGCCTTCGCCGACCGCATCCTGGATGCGGCGCGCGACGAGGGGGTGGCGATCCGCTGGGTGCTGGAGACCCACGCCCATGCCGACCACCTGACGGCTGCGCCCTACATCAAGGCGAAGACCGGCGCGCCGATCGGCATCGGCGAGCACATCACGGAGGTGCAGCGCATCTTCCGCCCGGTCTTCGACGCGCAGGACGTGAAGCCGGGGGGAGGCGACTTCGACCGGCTGTTCCGCGACGGCGAACGCTTCGCGCTTGGCGGGCTGGAGGTGGAGGTGATGCACCTGCCCGGCCACACGCCGGCCGATGTCGCCTATCGCATCGGGGTGGCGGGGGACCCGCGCGGCGGGCAGGACGTCCTCGTGGGCGACACGATCTTCATGCATGACTACGGCACGGCCCGCGCCGACTTCCCGGGCGGCGACGCGCGGCAGCTGTTCCACTCGATCCGGCGCCTGCTCTCGCTGCCACCCGGGACGCGGCTGTGGATGTGCCACGACTACAAGGCGCCCGGCCGCGACAGCTACGCCTGGCAGAGCACCGTGGCCGACCAGCGCGCCCACAACCCGCATGTGAAGGACGGTGTGACGGAGGAGGAGTTCGTGGCCTTCCGCACCGGGCGCGACGCGGGGCTCGCCGCGCCGCTGCTGCTGCTGCCCTCCATCCAGGTGAACATCCGCGCCGGACGCTTCCCGGAAGCGGAGGCGAACGGCGTGCGCTACCTCCGCATTCCCGTGAAGCTGAAGGACGGGGCGGAGGCGCGCTGAGGATCCCCCATCCCGGACAGGCGCAAGGCGCCGCCGCTTGGCCACGATGCCGTTGCGGGGGATGGGACGCGCGGGCGGGGCCGTCCATTCCGCCCCGCCCGCCGGAATTCCGCCCCCCGGTCAGGGCACCGCGACGTTGTCGAGCAGCCGCACCGTGCCGAGCCGCGCGGCGGCGACGATCCGCATCGCGGTGCCCGGCGCGGCGCGGTCGAGCGGCCGCATCGTCTCCGCCTCCACCAGCGCCAGGTAGTCCGGCATCAGGCCGCCGCGCCGGAGCGCGTCCTCCCCGGTCGCCAGCGCCTCCGCCGCGTCCCGGCCGGCGGCGATGGCCGCGGCCGCGCGGAGGAGGGATGCGTGCAGCAGCGGCGCGCGCTCACGCTCCCCCGGGCTGAGGAAGCGGTTGCGCGAGGACAGCGCGAGCCCGTCCGCTTCCCGCACCGTCGGCACGGGCAGGATGCGGACGGGGATGTCGAGGTCGCGCGCCGCGCGGCGCACCACCTGCAGCTGCTGCCAGTCCTTCTCGCCGAAGGCCGCGGCATCCGCGCCGGTCTGCAGGAACAGCTTCGTGCAGACGGTGGCGACGCCGCGGAAATGGCCGGGCCGGGCCGCGCCCTCGAACCCCTCGGACACGCCGCGCACCTCGACGGCGGTCGCGCCGCCCGGCGGGTACATCGCCTCCACCGTCGGCAGCCAGGCCAGGTCGCAGCCGGCGGCGCGGAGCTTCGCGAGGTCGCCTGCCTCGTCGCGCGGATAGCGGGAGAGGTCCTCGTTCGGCCCGAACTGGGTCGGGTTCACGAAGATGGATGCGACGACCACATCCGCCGCCGCCCGCGCCGCCGCCACCAGCGAGAGGTGGCCGTCATGCAGCGCGCCCATGGTCGGCACGAGGCCGATGCGCGCGCCGCGGGCACGCCAGGCGCCGAGGGCCGCGCGCAGGCCCGGGATGTCGCGATGGATCAGCATGACCGCCTCATCGGCCGCCCCGCGCCGTGCCGCAAGGGGGCACGCGGCCGGCAGCAGGTCCCTCGCCTCAGGAAGTCGGCTCCGGCCGGCTCGCGTTCGGGAAGAACAGCTGCTCGCCGTTGATCCTGTAGCCCTCGATCGCGGACTGGCCGGCGGGCGAGAGGATCCAGTCGATGAAGCGCTCGCCGTCGGCGGCCTTCACATGCGGGTGGCGCTGCGGGTTCACGAGCATGACGCCGTACTGGTTGAACAGCCGCGTGTCGCCCTCGACGAGGATGCGCTGGTCCTGGCGGTTGCGGAAGCTGAGCCAGGTGCCGCGGTCGGTCAGGATGTAGGCGCCCTGGGCGGCGGCGGTGTTGAGCGCCGGGCCCATGCCCTGCCCGACCTCGCGGTACCATTGGCCGCGGCCCTGCGCGGGATCGACGCCGGCCATCCCCCACAGGCGCAGCTCGGCGGCATGCGTGCCGCTGCGGTCGCCGCGGCTGACGAAGGGCGCGCGGGCGGCCGCGATGCGGCGCAGCGCCTCGTTCGTGTCGCGCAGCCCGGCGATGCGGGCGGGATCGGCGGCGGGGCCGGTGATGACGAAGTCGTTGAACATCACATGCCGTCGCGGGCCGCCGAAGCCCTCCGCCACGAAGCGCTCCTCCGCCGCGCGGTCATGCACGAAGACCACGTCCGCGTCGCCACGCCGGCCGACATCGAGCGCCTGGCCGGTGCCGAGCGCGACGACGCGCACGGTGATCCCGCTCTCCCGCGTGAAGATCGGCAGGATGTGCCCGAACAGGCCCGACTGCTCGGTGCTGGTGGTGGAGGAGACGGTGATGAACTTCCCCTGTGCCTGGGCGTCCGCGCGCCCCGGCACGACGGCGGGCAGGGCGGCCGTCGCGGCGATGGCTGCGGCGATCACGCTGCGTCGAAGCGTCGAGAACATGCCGTGTCTCCGGGCTTTCCTGTCGGAAGGGGTCACCAGACCAGCTCGCCGCGCAGGAAGGCCGCGGCCTCCGGCGTGGCGGGGCCGGCGAAGAAGGCGGCGGCCGGGGCGTGTTCCGTGACGCGGCCGCGATGGAGGAACACCACCTCGCCCGCGAGACGCCGCGCCTGGCCGAGGTCGTGCGTCGTCATCACGATCTTGGTGCCGCGCGCGGCGAGCGCGGCGACGATCTCCTCCACCGCCTTCGTCGCCGCCGGGTCGAGGCTGGCGCAGGGCTCGTCGAGGAACAGCACCTCCGGGCGCAGCGCGGCGGCGCGGGCGAGCGCGAGGCGCTGCCCCTCCCCGCCCGAGAGCCGGCGCGCCGGACGGTCCGCCAGGGCGGCGAGGCCGACCAGCGACAGCGCCTCTCGCGCGCGCGCCTCGCGCTCGGCCCGCGCCATGCCCGAGAGCCGCAGCGGATAGACGGCGTTCGCCAGGACCGAGCGGCGCAGCAGCACGGGGCGCTGGAACACCATGGCCTGCCGCCGCGCCGCGGTGCCGGGCAGGCCGCCCCAGGCGATGCGCCCCTCGGTCGGCGCGAGCAGCCCGTGCAGCAGGCGCAGCAGCACGGACTTGCCCGCGCCGTTCGGGCCGATGAGGAGCGTCGGCGCACCCGCCTCGATCGCCAGCGAGACGCCGCGCAGGATGCGCACGCCGCCCGCGACGAAGCCGAGGCCCTCGGCGCGCAGCGGCAGGACGGTGTCGGGCGCGCGCATCAGCCCGCCCACCGGGCGGCGGCATCGCGCAGGCCCTGCGCCAGCGCGTTCACCGCCACGACGATCGTCATCAGCACGGTGCCGAGCGCGAGTGCCAGCGGCAGGTCGCCCTTGCTCGTCTCCAGCGCGATGGCGGTCGTCATCACCCGGGTGAAGCCCTCGATGTTGCCGCCCACCACCATCACCGCGCCGACCTCCGCCGCGGCGCGCCCGAAGCCCGCGAGCAGCACGGTCAGCAGCATGAACCGCCCGTCCCACAGCAGGGTCGGAACCGCGCGCCACGGGCCGGCGCCGAAGGAACGCAGCTGCTCGGCGTATTCCTCCCACAGTCCCTCCAGCACCCCGCGCGTCAGCGCGGCGAGGATCGGGGTGATCAGCACGGCCTGGGCGATGACCATGGCGGTCGGCGTGAACAGCAGGCCGAGCGGCCCGAGCGGGCCGGAGCGCGACAGCAGCAGGTAGATCAGCAGGCCCGCGACGACCGGCGGCAGCCCCATCAGCGCGTTCAGCACCACGATGACGCCGCCCCGGCCTGGGAAGCGCGCCACGGCGAGCAGGGCGCCGAGCGGCAGGCCGACCAGCGCCGCGACGGCCACTGCCGTCAGGCTGACGCGCAGGCTGAGCAGCACGATCTGCACCACCGCCGGATCGGCGGAGGCGACCAGGCCGATCGCGGTCGAGAAGGCGCTGCCAAGGTCGTTCACATGGTTCTCCAGCTGCGCTCCTACTTGCTGGCGGCAGGTCGGGGCGTCAATCGACCGGGGAGCTTGACGCCAAAGCGGATCCTGCCGGATTTTGCCGACCGATGCCGGATGTCCTGACGATGAAGGAGGCGGCGGCCTGGCTCCGCCTGTCGGAGCGGTCGCTCTACGAGCTGGCGCGAAGCCGGCGGCTGCCTGCCGCCCAGGTCGGCGGGAAGTGGCTGTTCCCCCGCGCGCAGCTCGAACGCTGGCTCGCGGCGCAGGCGGACGGGCCCGATGTCGCGCACCGGCTCGACCCGCCGCCCATCCTCGCCGGCAGCCACGATCCCCTGCTGGACTGGGCGGTACGGCAATCGGGCTGCGGCCTTGCCACCCGCGCCGGCGGCAGCCTGGACGGGCTGGCGGAGCTGGCGGCCGGCACGGCGCAGGTGGCCGCGAGCCACCTGCTGGACCCGGACAGCGGCACATGGAACGAGCCTGCGGTGCGCGAGATGCTGCCGCGGCGCGCCGCCGTCGGCATCACCT
The DNA here is from genome assembly GCF_050563535.1 of Falsiroseomonas sp. CW058. NCBI lineage: Bacteria > Pseudomonadati > Pseudomonadota > Alphaproteobacteria > Acetobacterales > Roseomonadaceae > Falsiroseomonas > Falsiroseomonas sp. CW058. The sequence continues at coordinate 65,986 of NZ_JBNXUO010000013.1, read as the reverse complement.
GGGCCTGGCGGGAACAGGGCCTCATCGTGCCACCCGGCAATCCGCGCGGGTTTGCGGAGGTGCGCGACCTGACCGGCGGCGTGCGCGTTGCCGGCCGGCAGCCGCGGGCGGGCAGCCATGTGCTGCTGACCCATCTCCTCACCGAGGCGGGCGTCCGGCTCGACGGGATCGCCTTCCTGCCCGAGCCGGCGCTCTCCGAGGACGAGGTCGCGGCGGCGGTGGCCGAGGGCCGCGCCGATGCGGGCTTCGGCATCCGTGCGGAAGCTGCGGCGCGCGGGCTCTGCTTCGTTCCCCTCATCCGCGAGCGCTTCGACCTGGTGATGGAGCGGCGGCACTATTTCGGCGCGCCGATGCAGGCGCTGCTCGGCTTCGCGCGCGGGCCGGTCTTCGCCGCGCGGGCACGGCGCATGGGCGGCTACGACGTGGCCAGCACGGGGGCGGTGGCGTTCAACCCTTGAATGCCGCGGGCCGTGGGCGAGGGGAGGGCGGCATGAGGCCGGGCGAGACCGGGCGCGGCGAGGTGGCCGGGGCGGCCCCCCTGCACGGCCTGCGAAGTCGACCCCCTTCCCCGACCGTTCCCGGCTCCGGCTGCGTGACCTGCCCCGACCAGGGCAGGTGTGCGGCGACCGCGGCATGACCGGTCCGGCAGGCAAGGATCCCGAGGGAGAGTTCCCGGCACGCCCGCCAAGGAAGTGTCGTCGCCGTGCCGCGGCGCCTCATACTTGGCTCATGAGGTGCTGGCGCACTTCATGCTTCATACTGACCGGCGTGAATGCTGACACATTCACGCCCCTCAGACGCCGGGCGGGCCGCATCCGCATCCCCCGGCTTCGCCGCAGATGCGGCGGCCGCCATCCGGCGGCTCGGCGGGCTTCGCCCGCCGCCATCGGATCACCTTCAACGCCGGCCGGTATGACGGGCGCGGCGGGCCTCCGGCGCTCGGCTTCGCCGCACTTGCGGCGGCGCCCGTTCGGGCGCTCGGCCCGCTTCGCGGGCCGCAGGTCGGAACTTCGTGAGCCGGGTATCATCGGCGGGTGGGCGCCGGTTACGTCAGCCGAATGCGACGGAGCCTCAGCGCGTTCCCAACGACGCTGACCGAGGACAATGCCATGGCGGCCGCCGCGATCACCGGCGAGAGCAGGATGCCGAGGAACGGATACAGCACCCCCGCCGCGACCGGCACGCCCGCGGCATTGTAGGCCGAGCGGGATCTCCTCCTCCGCGCCGTCCGGCCGGATGCGCCGGGCGACGGCAGGCGCCAGGTTCAGCAGCGCGCGGATGGCGCCGCCCGTCCGCTCCCGTACCCGCGACTCCAGCACCTGGCCGAGCAGGACCAGCACCACGATGACGGCCGCTGCCTCGAAACAGACCGCGACAGAGCCGTCCGGCGCGCGGAAGGCCGCCGGGAAGATGCCGGGGGCGAGGGTGGCAACGACGCTGAACACCCACGCGACGCCGGTGCCCAGCGCGATGAGCGTGAACATGTTCAGGCTGCGGGTGACGAGGCTGCGCCATCCGCGCTCGAAGAATGGCCAGCCCGCCCAGAGCACCACCGGCGTGGCCAGCAGGAGCTGGATCCAGTTGCCGACGCGCGGCCCGCCGACCAGGTGCATCATCCCGGTCAGGTGGCCACCCATCTCCAGCAGGAACACGGGTACCGTCAGCGCGAGGCCGATCCGGAAGCGGCGGGTGAGGTCCGCCAGCTCCGGGTTCGGCCCCGCCCCGGCGGTGGGCATCTCCGGCTCGAGCGCCATGCCGCAGATGGGGCGGCTGCCGGGGCCGGGCTGCCGGATCTGCGGGTGCATCGGGCAGGTGTAGATCGTGCCGGGCGCAACCGGCTCCGCCCGGAGCGCGGGCTTCGTTCCCACATATGCCGCCGGGTCCGCGACGAACTTGGTCCGGCATCCCGCCGAGCAGAAATGGTACTCGGCCCAGCCATGCGTGGCGCGGTGCGGCGTCCTCGCGGGGCCACGGCCATCCCGCAGACCGGGTCCTTCACGGGGGCCGTGGCGTCGCCATGTCCGGCATGTGCGTGCGACCCGCGGGCGTGGCCCCCGCTCACGTCACATCATCCCCATCCGCATGCCGCGGAGGTGCTCGGCCATCAGTTCGTCGGCCGTGCGCCGCTGCTCCTCCGACAGCGCTGCGTAGAGCGGCCCCGCCGCGGCCGAGACGGCGCGCATCGCCTCGAGATGGGCGGCCAGCAGCGCCATGCGCCGTTCCATCTGCTGCGGCGCGGGGAGGGGGCCAGGGCCGCCCGACATCGCCGATCGGGTCGCTGCGCGGAGCCGCTCGGCCTGCGCGCGGACGACGTCCGCGAAGGTGTTCCACTGCGGCGCCAGGGCGTCGGTGATGCGCAGCTCGGCGCGGAAATAGGCGAGCTGGCCCTCGATGCGACGGAAGGGCTGCATCGCGGCGGTCGCCATCCGCTGCTGCATCATCTGGCCCATCATCTCGCCGGGCCCGCCCATCATCCCGCCGGGCCCGGCCATGCCCGGCGCGCCGCGTCCGGGCGCCGGCGGGGCCTGGGGCGCTGGCTGGGGTGCCACCTGCGCGGTGTCCGGGTGGTGCGCCCCATGGTCGGCGTCGTCCGCCGCCGGGGCCTGCGCGGTCGCGCCGCTCGCGATGCCGAGCGCGAGCAGGGCGGCGACCGGAATGCTCGTGACCTTCCTCATGGCCTTGTCCTCCGGGACCGATCGACCGGGCGCCGAGGGTCCCGCCCGGCACCCGTGCAGGGCGCTTCAGGCCCGCATCAGGCTGGGCGCGCGCCGGTAAAGCGCATGAAGGGCGCGTGCGAGCCATCGGCCCGCCATGCCATGACGTCGTAGGTGTCCGGCGCCTGGCCGGGCACCTCCATGCCGGGCGAGCCGACCGGCATCGCCGGGACGGCAAGGCCCACGATCCCCTCCGGGCGCGTGGCCAGCAGGCGGCGCACGGCCAGGGCCGGGACGTGCCCCTCCAGCGCAAACCCGGCGACGCGCGCGGCGTGGCAGGACAGCAGGTCGGCGGGGGTGCCGAGCATACGGCGGATGGGCGCCACCGAGGAGACGACGCGATCCTCGACTGCGAAGCCCTCGTCGCGGAGGTGCTTCACCCAGCCGGAGCAGCACCCGCAATTCGGGTCGCGCCAGACCTCGACGCGCAGCGGCTGCGCCACGGCACGACCCGCCGCGAAGATGGCCGCGCCGATGCCGAGTGTGCGTCGCGTGAGCATGACGCGGCTCCTCACCGGCCGGGCAGGCGTTGGAGCAGCCTGCGCATCTGCGCGATCTCGCGCTCCTGGTCGCCGATGATGGCCTCCGCCAGGGCGCGGACCTCGGGGTCGCTGCCGTGCTGCAGCACCACGCGCGCCATCTCCACGGCGCTCTCGTGATGCGGGATCATCATGGCGACGAAGTCGCGGTCGGCATTGCCCGACATGGGCATGCCCATGCCGTGCTGCATGCGCGTCATCGCCTCCATGTAGCCCCGGCTGTCGGGGGAATTCGCGCCGGGGCTGCTCATCCCCGACATCCGCCCGGCCGGGAACGGGCACGGCGGCACGTGCCGCCGCCTCGGCCCGCAGCCGGTCCAGGGCCGGGCGGCCGAAGCGGTGGAACAGGATGGGCGTGACGAAGGTGTCGAGCAGCGTCGCGCTGACGAGCCCGCCGAGGATGGTGATGGCGACCGGGTGCAGGATCTCCTTGCCCGGCGCGTCGGCCCCGATGGCGAGCGGGATCAGCGCGAGGCCCGCCGAGAGCGCCGTCATCAGCACCGGCGTCAGCCGCTCGGCCGACCCGCGCAGCACCAGCGCCAGGCCCCAGCGCTCGCCCTCGTGCAGGGCGAGGTTGAGGCAGTGGCTGACCTTGAGGATGCCGTTGCGGGTGGTGATGCCGGTCAGCGTGACGAAGCCGACGAGGGTGGCGACCGAGAGCGGCTGGCCGGCGATCCAGAGCGCGGCCACCGCCCCGATGAGGGCGAGCGGCACGTTGCCCATGATGATGGCCGCCAGCATCGCCGACCGGTAGCGCGAATAGAGCACGACGAAGATGAGCGAGAGCGAGATGGCGGCCAGCACCGCGATGGTGCGCATCGCCTCCTCCTGCGCCTGGAATGTGCCTTCCAGGCTGGCGGTGTAGCCGGGCGGCATCGGAACCCGAGCGACCTCGGCCCGGATCGCCGCAACCACGGCCGCCATGTCGGCGCCCGGCGCGGTATTGGCCAGCACGACCATCCGCCGGCGCGCCCCCTCGCGCAGGATCTGGTTCGGGCCGTCCGCCTCCTCCACGCGCGCCAGCATGCGCAGCGGCACGCGGCCGCCCGGCGTCTCGACCAGCGCCTCGGCGAGGCGCGCGGTGGTGCGGTCCTCGTCGGCCAGGCGCAGCACGACGTCGAAGCGCCGCACGCCGTCGGTGATCTGGCTGACCACGGTGCCGCCGGTGAGCGACTGCATGATCTCGGTCAGCGTGGCGGCGGAGACGCCGTAGAGCGCCGCCCGCTCGTGGTCCACGGCGATCCGGAGCTGGGGGACGCGTACCTGCCGTTCGAGCTGGAGGTCGGCGAGGCCGGGGACGTTGGCCGCCAGACGCGCGCGCAGCGTCTCCGACAGCGCCCGCAGTGTGTCGAGGTCGTCGCCGAAGACCTTCAGGGCGATCTGCGCCCGCACGCCGGAGAGCATGTGGTCGAGCCGGTGGCTGATCGGCTGGCCGAGGTTGACCGAGGCCGGCAGCGCGGAGAGCCGGCCCCGGATATCGGCCAGCACCTCCGCCCGCGGGCGCCCGCCCTCGCGCAGGTCGAGGTCGAGCTCGGAGGAATGGACACCCTCCGCGTGCTCGTCGAGCTCGGCGCGGCCGGTGCGGCGGCCGACGCCCTTCACCTCCGGGCGGTCGCGCCCGTCACCCGGTCCAGCGCCGCCCGGTCGAAGGCCAGCGCCTCCACCCAGAGGCGGGAAGCGGCTCCCGCCCCGACAGCGCCGGCTGGATCGCGGTGCGGCGCTGGCGCGCCCCGGCGAGTTCGGCCTGGGCGTCCTGGATGTCGCGCTCGGCCACCGTCCCGCGCAGCGCGACCAGGCGGCGCACGCGCGCTTCCAGGATGGTGATCTGCGCATCGAGCTCGGCCGCGTTCTGGATCAGCCCGCCGCGCTCGGCGGCCGTGTAGGTGGGCGTGACGTAGGCGAGCACCTGGCCGCGCTCCACGCGTTGGCCGAGTGTCGGGAAGCCGCGCTCGCCCGGTTCCAGCCGCCCGGTCTGGCCCGGCTGGACGCGGCCGGAAGCGTTGGGGTCGGGCACCAGGTTGCCCACCATCCGGACGGCAGCGGCGGCCTCGCCGGCTTCCGTGACCTGCGTCCGGATGGTCAGCAGCCGTTGGGAGGCCTTCGGGACGAAGATCGCCCCGTCGTCCAGGCGCCGTGGAGCCTCCGACGGCACGATCGCGCCCGGGACCGTGCCGTGCAGGTCGGCCCGCGCCGGCGCCGCGCCGGCTGCGAGGGCGAGGGCGAGCGCGGCGGCCCGCCGCGGGACCGCCGGCTTCGGAAGCGTGGCGACGAGGGCCGGCTCGATGGCAGGACCCTCCTCCACCATCGGCGGGAGAGGCCGCCGGACGGAGCCCCGGCCGATCGCGACCTGCACCGTGCCGTCCCGGAGGAGGGCCATGACGCCGGCCCCGGCGGCCGGCGCGGCGGGCGGCTGCGGCACGTCGAGCGACGCGGTGAGCAGGTCCATCTCCTCGCCCGCGGCCACGGTGAAGACGATGTCCCGCTTTCCGGCCTGGGCCAAGGCCGCGTGGCGGGCGACGAACAGCCCGATGCCCTGGCGCTCGGCCGCGACCTCCTGCCCGTCGATGGTCAGGGTGACGGCGCCGTCCACGGGCGCATTGTCCGCCCAGCGGTCGAGCCACACGGTCAGGACGCCGCCGGGGCCGAGCACCGCGACGATCTCGAATGCCTCGCTGTGGGCCTCCGCCCGGGGGAGCGCCGCCGCCACCGGCGGAGCCTCCTCGTCGTGCCCGGGATGGGCGGCGGCGGGCCAGGCAAGGCCGAGCAGGAGGGCAAGGATCAGCGGCAGGCGCATCGGCAAACTCCGGTGAGCCTGTTTTCTGTCACCGGTTATGCGACGGCGCCGCTCGGGTTCATGACAAAGTATGTCGGACGCCGCCGGTGTCCCGTCCGGGCCGGAGGAGGTCCTTGCCCAGGCCGAAGCACGGGTCCGCTTCCGGTCACCCCCGCCCGGACCCGGCCCGCTCTCGGAGGGTGGTCGTCGCGTGGGCAAGCGCGGCAGCGATGCGCTCCTCCGCTTCCTTCGAGAAGCGCGCCGAAGGCAGGGCGACGTTGAAGGCGCCGAGCAGGCGTGCGCCGATGGTTGCCGCGCGCGCCATGCCGATGATCCCGAGGTGCCGCTCCTCGAAGGAGTAGGCGAGGCCGGTGCGGCCCAGTGTCCTGAGCTGGGTGTCCAGGGCCACGGGGTCGGTGATCGTCCGCGGCGTGAAGGCCGGATACTGCATCCCGCCGAGGATCGCTGCCCTGCGCGCCGGCGGCAGGGCGGCGAGGATCGCCTTGCCCGAGGACGTCGCATGCAGCGGCAGAAGCTGCCCCGTACGATAGGCGTAGGTCAGCGGGTGCCGCGCGTTGACGGAGAGCAGGACGCGGCCCGCAGCGCCTTCCGGCACCACGAAGCCGGCGCTTTCGTCCACGGCCTCGGAAAGCCGGCGCAGGATCTGCTGCACGACGCGCGCCAGATCGAAGGCCGGCGTCGGCGGGGCGGCGAGGGCCGCGACGGCCGGGCCGGTCCGCCAGCCGCGGCCCTCTGCGATCACGTAGTCGCGCTCGGCCAGGGTCCGCAGCAGCAGGGTGAGGCTGCTCTTCGGCACTCCCAGCGTGGCCGCCAGTTCGGCATGCGTCATGGCCCGTCCCGTCCGGGCGAGCAGGGCCAGCAGGTCGAGAGCCCGAAGGGCGGAGGGGGCGGCAGGCGCCGCGGGGGTTTCCATGCGGGCACTCTGTTCAGCCTGTTGAACAAAGGCAAGGCCGCCCGTTGAATCCCGTCTGGATTTGGGCTTGCCGGCAGGCGTTCTTGCCATCCGGCAGGGCTGCGTTTAACAGGATGAACAACCGTGATCGGGGCCGTGACCTGCCGTCCCGGGGTGAGGAAGCCATGAATCGCCGTCAGCTCCTGCCGCTCCTTGCCCTGCCCCTGCTGGCCAGCCCTGGACGGCATGCGGCGGCGCAGGCGGCCTTCCCCGCGAACCGGCCGGTGCGGCTGGTCGTCGGCTTCGCGGCCGGCGGCCCGGCCGATACCCTTGCCCGGCTCATCACGACCCAGCTTGCCGCCTCGCTCGGCGTGCCCGTGCTGGTGGAGAACCGCGCTGGCGCGGGCGGTACCCTGGCCGCCGCGGCCGTCGCGCGTGCCCCGGCCGATGGCCACACCCTTCTGTTCGTCACCAGCGGCCATGCCGGGACTTCGGCGCTCTACCCGAACCTGCCCTATTCTCCCGACGCCGATTTCGCGCCCGTCGCCTCGCTCGCCGCCACGCCCAACGTCGTGCTGGTGCGGGCGGATTCGCCCCATCGCGGCATCGCGGATCTCGTGGCCGATGCCCGCGCGCGCCGCGGCGCGCTGAACTTCGGCGCGGGCGGCAGCGGGGCGACGCTGACAGCGATGTCCGCCATCCTGCTGCAGCGCGCGACGGGCATCCAGGCCGAGGCGGTGAACTACCCGGGCTCCGCGCCGAGCCAGACGGCGCTGCTGGCCGGGCAGCTCGACTTCCTCGTGGACACACTCTCCTCCGCCACCGGCCAGATCGAGGGCGGGCGGATGCGCGCCCTCGCCGTCACCTCCGCGCGCCGTTCGCCGCGCGTGCCGGAGGTGCCGACGCTCGCCGAAACCGTCGCGCCCGGCTTCGACGTCATCGGCTGGTTCGGCGTCATGGCGCCCGTGGCCACCCCGGCGCCGGTGGTCGAGCGCCTGAACGCCGAGATCAACGCGGCCCTGGCCAGCCCTGCGGTCGAGCCGCGCATCCGCGACCTCGGCCTGGAACGCCTCGGCGGCTCCGCCGCCGACTTCGCCGCGCTCGTCCGGTCGGAGACGGCGCGCTGGGGCGGGCTGATCCGCGAGCTCGGGTTGCGGGCGGATTGAGCGCCATGGAACGCGGCGGGCGCGCCGGGATCCTGGTCGTCGGCGGCGGCCTCGGCGGCATCGCCGCGGCGCTCTCGGCCCTCGCCCTCGGCGCGCGCCACGTCGTGCTGACCGAGGAGTTCCCCTGGCTCGGCGGCCAGCTCACCAGCCAGGGCGTGCCGCTGGACGAGGGGCCCTGGATCGAGAGCGGGGTCGGCTCCCGCTCCTACGCCGCGCTGCGCGAGGGCATCCGCGACGGGTATCGCCGCCGCTATCCGCTGACCGAGGCGCAGCGCCGCGCCGTGCCCTTCAATCCCGGGATGGGCAATGTCGGGACGCTCTGCGCCGAGCCTGCCGTCGCGGTGCGGGTGATCGAGGAGATGCTGGGCCCCTGGCAGGGCGCGGGACGCCTGACGGTCCTGCGCCGCCACAAGCCCGTCGCCGCCCATGCGGAGGGCGACCGCATCCGCGCAGTCACGCTGCGCGACCTCCTGACCGGGCGGGACACGACGGTCGAGGCCGCGCTGGTCCTGGACGCGACCGAGACGGGCGAATTGCTGCCGCTCGCCGGCGTCGAGCATGCGCTGGGCGCCGAGAGCCGCGACGACACCGGCGAGCTGCACGCGATCGAGGGGGCCGCGGACCCGCTGGATCAGCAGGCCCTGACCTGGTGCATGGCCCTGTCCCACCATCCCGGCGAGGACCACACGATCCCCCGCCCCGAGGGCTACGCGGCCTTCCGCGACTTCCGACCGCCCTTCTGGCCCGGGCCGCTCTTCGGCTGGACCGTCAGCAACCACGTCACGCACGAACCGCTCGACCGCCCCCTCTTCGCCGGCGACAGCGACGCGCCGACGCTGTTCGACCTGTGGCATGCCCGCCGCATCGCCTGGCGCCGCGGATTCGAGCCCGGCTTCTACGACAGCGACATCACGGTCGCGAACTGGCCGCAGATGGACTACTGGTGGCGCCCCGCGCTCGGCGTGCCCGCAGCGGATGCGGCGCTGGCGCTCGACGAATGCCGGCGCTGCACGCTCTCGTTCCTCCACTGGATGCAGACCGAGGCGCCGCGGCACGATGGCGGCACGGGCTATCCGGGCCTGAAGCCCCGCGGCGACGTGCTGGGCACCGCGGATGGGCTCGCGCAGAACGTCTATTGGCGCGAGGGCTACCGCATCGTGCCCGAGCAGCGTCTGCTGGAGGGACATATCGGCGTCGCGGCCCGGCCCGGCGCCACGTCGGCGGAGCCGTTCCACGACAGCGTGGCGATCTGCGCCTACCGCATCGACCTGCATCCCAGCACGGTCGGCACGCGCGACACGGTGGACATCGACACCTTCCCCTTCCAGGTCCCGCTCGGCGCGCTGCTGCCGGTGCGGGTCGAGAACCTGCTGCCCGCCTGCAAGAACCTCGGCACGACGCGCATCACGAACGGCGCCGCGCGCGTCCACCAGAACGAGTGGAGCATCGGCGAGGCGAGCGGCGCCCTCGCCGCCTTCGCCCTCGCGCGCGGCGTGCCGCCACGGGCGGTGCGGTCGAGGCCCGAGTTGCTTGCCGAATTCCAGGCGGCGCTGCACCGACTGGGCGCGCCCATCGCATGGCCGAGCTACGGCGCGCTGACGCCACGCACGCGCACCGGCTACCGGCCGCCGACATGAAAGGCGCACGATGACGACCCTCCTGCCCGAGGTGCTGGTGGTGGGCGGCGGCATGGGCGGCGCGGTGGCCGCCATCGCCGCGGCACGCGCCGGTGCGGAGACGTTCCTGGTGGAGCGGCAAGGCTTCCTCGGCGGCGCCGCGACCGCCGCAGCCGTCGGGCAGTTCGTGGGTTGGGAAACCGCCGCCGGTCGCCGCGTCGTGGCCGGAATCGCGGAGGAGATCGTCGGGCGCCTCGTCGCCCTCGGGGCCAGCGACGGGCATGCGCGCTTCACCATGTCCACCGGCCATGTCATGGACCGGGTGCAGTACGACCCCGAGATCCTGAAATGCGCGCTCGACGCGATGGTGACGGAGGCCGGCGCGCGGGTGCTGTTCCACGCCGCGCTGCTGGACGCGGAGCGCGCGGGCGAGACCATCGTCTCCGTCCGGCTGCTGACCAAGGCCGGGCCCTGGACGCTGCGCCCGCGGATGGTGATCGACGCCTCCGGCGACCTCGACCTGCTGGCCGCCGCCGGTGCTGCCTTCCTGCCCTTGCAGGAGGGCGAGACGGCCCAGCCCGCCACCGCCATGTTCCGCTTCGGTCCGATCGACCTCGATGCCTTCGCCGCCGTTCCCGGCGCCGAGCTGGCGGCGCTGGCGCGGCAGGGCGTGGCGGAGGGGCGGCTGGCGCGCGCCGCGCTGCATGGCAGCTTCATCCAGGGCACGCGCGACGCCTGGTTCAACATCTCCCGCATCGCCCTCGACGCCACCGACCCGCTCGCGCTGTCGGCGGCGGAGATGGAAGGCCGCCGGCAGGCGCTTGCCGCCGCGTCCTTCCTGCGGGATCGCATACCGGGCTGTGCCGAGGGGCGGCTCGTCGCCCTCGCGCCCGTGCTCGGCGTGCGGGAGAGCCGCCGCATCGCCGGCCGGCACGTCCTGACGGAGGCCGAGCTCCGCGCCGGCCACGTCTTCCCCGACCGCATCGCATGGGGCGCCTATCCGATGGACATCCACCCGGCGAAAGGCGCCGGGCTGCAGTTCGAGGAGTTCGGCGACGACCACGCCTATGCCATCCCCTTCGCGAGCCTCGTGCCGGATGGGCTGGACAATGTGCTTGTCGCGGGGCGCGGGATCTCCGCCACGCACAAGGCGCATGCGGCGACACGCGTGATGCCGACCGTCATGGCGATGGGGCAGGCCGCCGGAACCGCGGCCGCCCAGGCGCTGCGCGGCAATGCGACGCTCGCCACGACGGACCTCCCCCGCCTTCAGGACCGCCTGCGCCGGGATGGCGCGATCCTGCCGTGAAGGAACTGCCATGATCACGCGCCGCGCCGCCTTCTGCCTCCCCGCGCTGCTGGCCCTGCCGGCCCGGGCCGCCGACTGGCCCCTCCGCCCCGTCCGGATCATCGTCCCCTTCGCCGCCGGCGGCCCCGCCGACGGGCTGGCGCGCATGCTGGCGGAGGTCTTCGCCCCACGGCTCGGCCAGCCCGTGGTGGTGGAGAACCGCGCGGGCGCCGGCGGCATCATCGGCACCGGCGCCGCGGCCGCGGCTGCCGACGGGCACACGCTGCTGTTCGGCTCGGTCAGCATGACCATCGTGCCGCACCTGCAGGCGCAGCCCGTGCCCTACGACGTGGTGCGGGACTTCGTGCCGCTCGGCCTCGTCGGCTCGACGCCCTTCGTCGCGGTGGTCCCCGCTTCCTCCCCGATCCGCGACGTCGCCGGCCTCGTCGCCGCGGCGAAGGCCGGGCCGCGCGCGATCACCGCGGCCAATTCAGGCAACGGCACGCTCTCCCACCTGGCGACCGAGTTGTTCAACGCCCGTACCGGCACGGCGATCGAGAGCGTCGCCTATCGCGGCGAGGGCGTGCTGATGCCGGATCTTCTGAACGGCACCGTCGCACTGGGTTTCCTGACGCTCTCCACCGTCCTGCCGCACATTCGCGCCGGCCGCCTGCGGGCGCTCGCTGTCGCCGGGCCGGCTCGCCTGGCCGGGCTGCCCGAAACTCCCACCTTCGCCGAGGCTGACGTGGCCGGGCTGGAAGTGGATGGATGGCAGGCCCTGCTCGCCCCGCGCGCCACCCCGGCCGCGAGCGTCGAGCGCATGGCTGCGCTGCTGCAGGAAGCGATGGCCGACCCTGCCCTGCGTGAGCGCATCGCCGGATTCGGCGTCCTGCCGGCCAGCGCCGATCGCGCTGCCTTTGCCGCACTCTTCCCGGAAGAATTCCGCCGCTGGGGGGACCTCGTCCGCAGCCGTGGCATCCGGGCGGAGTGACGCTTCCGGCACCGACCTCATGGTCGGTCGCGTCGACACGCCGTTCGACGGCAGCGGCACCGCCCTGGAGCACATCCGCGCCAGCCGGCTTGCCGAAGGCCGGCACGGATGAGCGGGACCTGCCGGGGCGTTTGCGTGCAAACATGAAGGCGGGATGCAGGAGGCCCGCCCGTCGCCCCGCTATTCGAGCCGTACGCCGTTGGCGCGGATGATGCGCCCATAGGCGGCCGTCTGCTCGGCCAGGCGCGCGCGGAACGCCGCGGCGCCGTCCGCCTGCACCTCGCCGCCCAGCTCACCGATCCGCGCGCGGATCGCGGGTTCGTTCAGCACGGCCGCCACCTCCCGCTCCAGCCGGGCCAGCATGGCCGGCGGGGTCTGCCCCTGCACCAGCAGCCCCTGCCAGGTGCCGGCATCGGGCTCCGGCCAGCCGAGTTCGCGGAAGGTGGGCAGGTCCGGCAGGTTCGGGAAGCGCCGCGGCCCCGTCACCGCGATGCCGCGCATCGCCCCGTTCACCACATGGGGCATGGACTGCGTCGCGCCCGCCATCGTCAGGTTCGCCTCGTTCGACACCAGCGACAGCAGCGCCGGCGCGCCGCCGCGATAGGGGACGTGCTCCATCGTCGTGCCCCAGGCCGCGGCCAGCGACAGCGCGACCAGGTGGGACAGCGTGCCGGTGCCGGAATTGGCGGCGTTCAGCCGGCCCGGGTTGCGCTTCGCATGCTCCACCAGCCCTGCCGCGTCCTGCACGGGAAGGGCGTTGTTCACCGCCAGGATGTAGGGCGCGTAGATCATCATCTGCACGGGCGCCAGGTCGCGTTCCGCATCGAAGGGCATGCGCTGGAACAGGAAGGGGTTGGTCGCCAGCACCGACACGTCGAGCAGCAGCATCGTGTGCCCGTCGGGGCGGCTCTTCGCCACCGCGTCCGCGCCGATGTTGCCGCCCGCGCCGGCGCGGTTCTCCACCACCACGTTCTGCCCGGCCCGCGCCGCCAGCGCCGGCGCGATCAGCCGCGCCAGGATGTCGCTGGTGCCGCCCGGCGCGTTGGGGACGATGATGCGGATGGTCTGGTTGAAATCCTGCGCGCGCAGCGCGGGGGCCGCAAGCAGGCCGGGGCCCGCGGCCGCGGCGATGAGCAGGGTGCGGCGGTTCATCCTGGTTGTCCTCCCGGGGTGCTTCTGCATGCCCCCTGCGGCAAGACTGCCCCGGCCCGCCGCATCGGCGGAAGCCCGCCGATGGCCGGCGGACCCGCTACCGCCGCATCGCCTGCGACGGCTCCTGCGGGAGCAGCGGCATCAGCTTCTCGAGATCGCGTTCCGCCCGGCAGGCGAGGTAGCGCTGCGCTTCCCCGATCCCCGGCGCGCCGAGCGGGAAGGCGGTCAGCCCGATGTCGCCGTAGACGCGCAGCAGCGCGGGGGTGACGCGCCAGAAGGCCGGGTCCACCCCGGCGCGGTCGCAGATGTCGCGGAAGCGCCAGATGGCCGAGACGCGGTCCCGCTCCTCCCCCACCGGGTCGCCGAGGGCGAGCCACACGCTGTCGCGCCGGACGAAGGCGAAGCCGGCGCGTCCGCCTTCCCCGAACACCGCGCCATCCGCCGCCTCCGGCGCGACGGCGCCGAGCGCGAGCAGCCGCGCCCGCGTCGCCCCGTCCCAGGGTTCCGGAGCCAGCCGCGCGGGGCGCAGCAGCCGCACCGTGCCCACCAGCACCAGCAGCGCGGCCAGGCCCACGGTGAAGCGCAGGCTGTCCGAGGCGAGGGGGGAGACGACGACCTGCAGCCAGTTCTCCTCCCCGACCCGTCCGCCATAGGACACCATCGCCAGCAGGATGGCGCCGAGCCCGACCACCACCAGCGGCACCAGCGTCTCCGCCCCCAGCGGCTCCCCGATCAGCCGCGCCTCGCGGTAGAAGGCGCTGCGCATGGCGGCCAGGATCGCTGCCACCAGCAGGAAGGCGCCCCAGAGCCACCAGGCCTCGCCCCGCAGCAGGCAGATCAGCACGCCGTTCAGCAGCAGCAGCACGCCCATGCCCCAGGCGAGCTTCAGCCGCCGCAGCAGGCCGTAGCCCATCACCAGCAGCAGCGACCCGACGATGGAGGCCGCGAATTGCGACGCGACCGCGGCCTCGTAGCCCGCCCATTCGTCGATCGCGCTGCCCCGCGTCGGCAGCGCGCCGAGGAACAGCAGCACCGTCCCGCCGAGCCCGACCAGCCCGGCCGTCGCCGGCACCTCCAGCGCATCCGCCACCCGCTGCTCCGCCCCGAACCGGCCGAGCAGGTGGCGCCGCTGCGCCACCTCGAAGCCCGCGAACAGGATGCCCGCGATGAACAGCGGCGCGACGTAGTAGTACAGCCGGAACACCAGCAGCGCCCCGATCACCTCCGGCGCACTCAGCCAGGGCTGCAGGCCGATCAGGATGGCGGTGTCGAACACGCCGATGCCGCCCGGCAGGCTCGCCGCGATGCCGGCGATGTAGGCGGCGATGTAGATGCCGAGGAAATGGAGGAAGGTCAGCCCCTCCGCCGGCGGCAGCAGCGTGTAGAAGATCATCGCCGTCACCGCGACGTCGACGCTGGCCAGCACCGTCTGCGCCACCGCCATCCGGAAGCCCGGCAGGTCGATCCGGTGGCCGAGGATCACGACATGGCTGCGGATGCGCGACATGGTGACGTAGGCGATGACGATCGCCCACATGACGAGGCCGAGCGCCTGCATGATGAGGTGCGGCACATGCTCGCCGAGGCCGGGCACCACCTCCGGCTCCACCACCAGCACCAGCCCCCCCAGCGCGAAGCCGCCGAGGCCGAAGGTCAGGCTGGTGAAGGCGACCACCTTCGCGATGGCCAGAGGCGGCAGCCCCCAGGCGGCATAGAAGCGGTAGCGCACGGCGGCGCCCGACACCGCGGCGAAGCCCAGGTTGTGCGCCAGCGTGTAGGCGCAGAAGGACGCCAGCGAGGTCCGCGCGTAGCTGACCGGATGTCCCGCATAGACGCTGCCCAGCCGGTCGTAGATGGTCAGCACCGCATAGGCCAGCAGCGTCCAGCCCGCCGCGATCCACAGCGACGCCGTCGGGATCGCGCCCAGCGCCCGGCGGATGTCGGCGACCGACAGGGTGCGGAATTCCTTCTGCACCACGAAGACCGCGGCGACGAGCAGCAGGAGCCCGAACACCGTCATCCCGTGCTTGCGCAGCAGCGGCAGCAGGGCCTTCATGCCGGGGCGGCGTCCTGCGCCAGCGCGCCCTCGATCAGCGCGATCGTCGCCTCGATGCCGTAGAGCGCGACGAAGCCGCCGAAGCGCGGCCCCTCCGGCTGGCCCAGCAGCACCTGGTAGAGCGCGTTGAACCACGCGCGGGACACGCCCGGCCGCCCGCCATCCTTCGCCGGCTCCAGGAAGGGCTCGCGCCGGCCGGCGTCGTAGACCAGGTCCTGGATGGCGCGGGCCTGGTCCTCCGGCGGCATCGCCCCGAGGTCGGTGACCCGGTCCCGCAGGCTCGCGGCCAGCGCCGCGAGCGCCACGCGCTCGCCCTCCGTCGGCGGGCGGTGCCGCTTCGTCGGCAGCACGCGGTCGCGGTAGTAGGCGACGGCATGGCCCACCAGCCGCTCCAGCATCGGGTGCGTCTCCGCGCTGGCATGGGGGGCGTAGCGCCGCAGGAAGCCCCACAGCATCTCCGGCCGGTCGGCGTTGATCACGCTGGCCAGGTTCAGCAGCATCGCGAAGGACACCGGCGATCCCGCGTCGTTCGTCGCGCCGCCGTTGATGTGCCAGGCCGGGTTGTCCGGCGCGGGGTTGGCGCGCAGGCGGTCCAGGTTCTGCAGGTACTCGTCCACCGCGCGGGGGATCACGTCGAAGAACAGCCGCTTCGCGCGGGAGGGCTGGTTGTACATGAACTGGCTCAGGCTTTCCGGCGGGCCGTAGTGCAGCCATTCCTCGATGGTCAGCCCATTGCCCTTGGACTTGCTGATCTTGCCGCCTTCCTCGTCGAGGAAGTGCTCGTAGGTGAAGCCCACCGGCGGCTCGCCTCCCAGCACGGCGCAGATGCGCGAGGACAGGCGCACGCTGTCGATCAGGTCCTTGCCCGACATCTCGTAGTCGACGCCGAGCGCGTGCCAGCGCAGCGCCCAGTCCGCCTTCCACTGCGCCTTGCAATGCCCGCCGGTGATGCGCGTGCCGTGCCGCTCCCCCGTCTCCGGGTCGGTCCAGACCAGCAGGTCCTCCGCGGGCCGCACCTCCTCCATCGGCACCTGCATCACCACGCCGGTCCTCGGGTGGATCGGCAGGAAGGGGGAATAGGTCGCGCGCCGGTCGGGGCCGAGGGTGGGCAGGATCACGCCGCGCACCTCCTCGTGCCGTTCCGCCATGCGGATCAGCGCCGCGTCGAAGCGGCCCGACCGGTAGTAGTCCGAGGAGGAGGCGAATTCGTAGTCGAAGCCGAAGCGGTCCAGGAAGGCGCGCAGCCGGGCGTTGTTGTGGTGCCCGAAGCTCTCATGCGTGCCGAAGGGGTCGGGGATGGCGGTCACCGGCCGGCCGATGTGCCGCGCCAGCATCTCCCGGTTCGGCACGTTGTCCGGCACCTTCCGCAGCCCGTCCATGTCGTCCGAGAAGGCGACGAGGCGCGAGGGCAGGCCGGTCAGCAGCCCGAAGGCGTGCCGCACCCAGGAGGTGCGCGCCACTTCCCCGAAGGTGCCGATATGCGGCAGTCCGGACGGGCCGTAGCCCGTCTCGAACAGCGCCGAGCCCTTGCCCGAACCCTGGACCCGGGCGGCGACCTTGCGGGCCTCCTCGAACGGCCAGGCCTTCACGGTGGAGAGGTCGGGGGCGGTCATGGGCTGCTGCGTCTCATGCGGTCTGGCGGACGGGCCTTATAGGCGGGCCGGGCGGGGGAGGCGACCCCGGCCGGGGTGCCACCGCCGCCGGCAGGGCTGGCCACGTTTTCGCGCATTTGGCCCCGGCCCGGGTTTTGCGCTATGCCGCCGCTGCCGCGGGCCTTCCGCCCGGCGGGACGGAAGGGAGCAGCCTGCGATGCGGGTCGGAGTGATCGGCGCCACCGGTGCGGTGGGGCGGGAGCTGGTGGAGGTCCTGGGGCGGCGGCGCTTCCCGGTGACGAAACTCCGCCTCTTCGCCTCGGGCCGTTCGGCCGGGACGCGGGTCGCCACCCCCTTCGGCGAGATCGCGATCGAGGAGTTCACGCCGGAAGCCGCGCGCGGGCTCGACCTCGCGCTGCTCGCGGTGTCGGGCGACTTCGCGAAGCAGCACGCGCCGGGCCTGGTCGCGGCGGGCGTCGCGGTGGTGGACAATTCCTCCGCCTTCCGACTGGACGACGCCGTGCCGCTCGTGGTGCCGGAAGTGAACGCGGCCGCGGCCGGCGATGCGCGGCTGATCGCCAACCCCAACTGCACCACCGCCATCCTGGTCGTGGCCCTGGCCCCGCTGCACGCCGCCTTCGGCGTGAAGCGCGTCATCGTCTCGACCTACCAGGCCACCTCCGGCGCCGGCGCCGAGGGCATGGCCGAGCTGGAGCGCGAGACGCGGCGCGTGCTGGTGGAAGGGGAGAAGGCGCGCAACGAGGTCTTCGCCCACCCCATCGCCTTCAACGTCATCCCGCACATCGATTCCTTCCAGCCGAACGGCTACACGCGGGAGGAGATGAAGGTCGTGTGGGAGACCCGGAAGATCATGGGCCTGCCCGACCTTCCCGTTTCCTGCACCGCCGTCCGCATCCCGACCATGCGCGTCCATGCCGAGAGCGTGACGATCGAGACCGAGCGCCCCGTCACCCCCGACGCCGCGCGGGAGGTCCTGCGCGCCGCCCGCGGCGTGAAGCTGGTGGACGACCCCGCGGCGAAGCTCTACCCGATGCCCCTGACCGCCACCGGCCAGGATGACTGCGAGGTCGGCCGCATCCGCCAGAGCCTCGTCTTCGGCGACCACGGGCTCGACTTCTTCGTCTGCGGCGACCAGCTGCTGAAGGGCGCGGCGCTGAACGCCGTGCAGATCGCCGAACGCATGCCCGCGCTGAAGGCCGCGGCCTGACCCCAGGCACGGCCTCTTCCCCGCCCGGCCCCTGCCTTCCCCGCCCGCGGGAAGGGGGTGGGGCGGGGGGTCCTGCCGCGTGGGGCGGGATGATGTCGCCCTTCCCCTTTGCCCGCGCCCGCCGCGCCGCCACATGGGCGGCATGAGCGCCCCCCGCGCCGCCGCGGCGGCTGGCCAGCCCCGCCTGCTGCTGCCCGAGGCGCCTGCCCTCGTCGCCGGCTTCGGCCATGGCGCGCTGCTGACGCCCGATGGCGAGATCCTGACGCTGCCCGCCGCCGAGATCGGGCGGCGGCTGCGCGACCTGCCGCCGCCGCTGCTGGTCCATGCGCCCGCCACCGCGAAGCGGCTCGGCCTGCGTCCCTTCCCCAGCCATGACCTGCTGGAGCTGTTCGCCTTCTGCCGCCCGGCGCATCCCGCGGCCCCGACGCCGCGCGGCCTTGCCATCGCGCTCGACCGCGACCCGCCGGCGGATGACGAGACGGCGGCCGCCCTGCTGCCGGAGCTTGCCACCGCCCTGCTGCGGCACCTGGCCGCCGGGCGCCACGCGCCGCTGAACCGCGATGCGGCGATGCTGGCGCAGAAGCTCGCGGCCGATGCCGACTGGCCCTGGGCGCGGTCCGTCCTCGCCGCCCTCGGCCAGCCCGATGCCCGCGCCTCGCTCGACCCGCTGAAGGTCTGGCGCCGCCTGCCCGACTGGGAGGAGGAGGCGCCGCCCCCACCCCCCGCCCACCAGCCCATCACCCCGGCCGAGGCGCGCCGCCGCCTGGCCGACATCCTCGGCGAGGGCGCCGAGCAGCGCCCCCAGCAGGCCGACTACGCCTCCGCCGCCGCCGCCGCCTTCCAGGCGCGGGAGGCGCAGGGCGTGCCGAACCTGGTGCTGGCCGAGGCCGGCACCGGCACCGGCAAGACGCTCGGCTATGTCGCCCCCGCCAGCCTCTGGGCCGAGCGCAACGGCGCGCCGGTCTGGATTTCCACCTTCACCCGCAACCTCCAGCGCCAGATCGACCAGGAGACGGCGCGGCTCTACCCCGACCCGGCGGAACGCCGCCGCCGCGTCGTCGTCCGCAAGGGGCGGGAGAACTACCTGTGCCTGCTGAACATGGAGGAGGCGGTCGGCTCCGCCTCCATGACCGGGCAGACGCTCCCGCTGGCGCTGGTCGCGCGCTGGGCGCTGGCGACGCGCGACGGGGACCTGATGGGCGGCGACTTCCCCGGCTGGCTGAGCGAGCTGTTCGGCCACCACGCCGTCTGGCCGCTGGCGGACCGGCGGGGGGAATGCATCCATTCCGCCTGCGGCCACTACAAGCAGTGCTTCGTCGAACACTCGATCCGCCGCGCGAAGGTCGCGACGCTGGTGGTGGCGAACCACGCCCTGGTGATGATCCAGGCCGCGCTCGGCGGCGGCGAGGACAGCCGCCCGCTGCGCCTGGTCTTCGACGAGGGGCACCACCTGTTCGACGCGGCGGACGCCGCCTTCTCCGCCGACCTGACGGGCGGCGAGACGGCGGAGCTGCGCCGCTGGCTGCTCGGCGCCGAAGGCGGCCGGTCCCGCGCGCGGGGGCTCGCGCGGCGGCTGGAGGAGCTGGTCGGCGACCGCCCCGACCTGCTGATGCCGCTCGAGGAGGCGTTGCAGGCCGCGCGCGCGCTGCCCGGCCCCGGCTGGCCCTCGCGCCTGGGCGAGGCCGATGGCCGCGGCGCGGCGGAGGAATTCCTGGCCGCCGTCCGCCGGCAGGTGCTGGCCCGCGCCCGCGACGACGACCTCGGCTACGGCATCGAATGCGACCTGCACCCGCTGAACGAGGGCGTGGCCGCCGCCGGCGAGGCGCTGGCCGAGGCGCTCCGCCGCCTGCAGGCGCCGCTCCAGACCCTGCGGGACCGGCTGGCCGCCCGGCTCGAGGACGAGGCGGAGGAGCTCGAGGTCGGCGACCGCATCCGCATCGAGGCCGCCTGCCGCGGGCTGGAACGCCGCGCGCTGACGCCGCTCGGCTCCTGGGGCGCCATGCTGGGGACGCTGGCGGACCCGCCGCGCCCGCCCGGCACCCGGCCCGGCTTCGTGGACTGGTTCGCGCTCGACCGGCGCGAGGGGCGGGACGTGGATGCGGGCATGTTCCGCCACCACCTCGACCCCACCCAGCCCTTCGCCATGGCGGTGGCGGCGCCCGCGCATGGCGTGCTCATCACCTCCGCCACGCTGCGCGACGCGGCGGAGGCGACGGGGGACGACACCGAAGCCGCCTGGCGCGGGGCGGAGGCGCGGACCGGCGCGGCCCACCTGCCCGCGCCCGCCATCCGCGCCGCCGTGCCGTCCCCCTTCGACTACGCCGCGCGCACCCGCGCGCTGGTCGTCACCGACATCGACAAGGGCGATCCCGGCCAGCTTGCCGGCGCCTATCGCGCGCTGTTCCTGGCGTCGGGCGGCGGCGCGCTCGGCCTGTTCACCGCGGTGCGCCGCCTGCGCGACGTGCATGGCCGCATCGCGGAACCGCTGGCGGCGCGCGGCATCCCGCTCTACGCCCAGCACATCGACGCCATGGACAACGCCACGCTGGTCGACGTCTTCCGCGCGGAGGAGAATTCCTGCCTCCTCGGCACCGACGCCATGCGGGATGGGGTGGACGTGCCGGGCCGGTCGCTGCGGCTGCTGGTCTTCGACCGCGTGCCCTGGCCGCGCCCCTCCATCCTGCACCGCGAACGCCGCACCCACCTGTCGGAAGGCCAGCCCAAGGCGCATGACGACGCGATCGCCCGCCACCGGCTGCGCCAGGCCTTCGGGCGGCTGATTCGCCGGGGGGACGACAAGGGCGTCTTCGTCCTGCTCGACCGTTCCTGCCCGTCGCGCCTGCTGGCGGGGCTGCCGGACGGCGTGGTGGTGCGCCGCCTCGGCCTGCGCGACGCGGTGGCGGAGACGCGGGGCTTCCTGTCGGAGCCTTGACGCCCGCGCGCCTTGACCGCGGCCGCCCGCCGCGCGAGGGAGACGGCGACAGGATGCCGGAGACCACGCCATGCCCAGCCGCGCCGAAACCCATGTCGCGCCCTTCTCCGCGCAGGAGGCCCTGGTCTGCGCCATGGTGCTGATGTCGGTCGTGGACGGCCCGATGTCGGATGCCGAACTCGCGATGATGTCGCGCCTCGTGCAGGAACTGCCCGCCTTCTCGGACTTCCACAGCAGCGAGATCGAGACGGTGACCGATTCGGTCGCCAAGCTCCTCGCCCGCACCGATGGCCTCGACCGCGCGCTGACGCTGATCCGCGACGCCCTGCCGATGCGCCTGCGCGAGACCGCCTACCTCCTCGCCTGCGAGGTCTGCGCGGCGGATGGCGACACCACGCAGGAGGAGCTGCGCTTCCTGCAGGATCTCCGCATCGGTCTCGACATCGACCGCCTGATCGCCGGCGCGATCGAGCGTGCGGCCAAGGCCCGCTACCAGGTGATCTGACGCGACCTTGCGCGACGATTTGTGTCGCGCTGCCGCCACGGCGCGGCATACTCCCGCCCCGCGCCGGCTCGATCCGGCGTCAGGAACGGGAGGAACGCACATGCGCAAGGCATTGGGGCTGGCCGTCGCGGCCGCCATCCTGGGGGGTGCTGCGGTGTCCGTGGACGCGCAGTCGCCGCCCGGCGCCGCCGACATGACCTTCTTCGTCACCAGCACCGGCCTCGGCCGCGGCGCCGACCTTGGCGGGCTGGCGGGCGCGGATGCGCATTGCCAGGCGCTGGCGCAGGCGGCCGGGGCGGGCGGGCGTACCTGGCGCGCCTATCTCAGCACCCAGGGCCAGGGCGCCGTGAACGCGCGCGACCGCATCGGCACCGGCCCCTGGCGGAACGCCAACGGCACGGTCATCGCCCGCAGCGTCGCGGACCTGCATTCCGAGGCGAATGCGATGACCAAGGAGACCAATGTCGACGAACGCGGGCAGGTGGTGCGCGGCCGCGGCGACAACCCCAACGAGCACGACATCCTCACCGGCTCGAACGAGGACGGCACCGCCATCGCCGGCTCCGAGGACCGCACCTGCCGGAACTGGACCTACAGCGGGCCGGACGGCTCCGCCATGGTCGGCCACCACGACCGCATCGGCCTGCGCGACGACGCCCCCTCGCGCTCCTGGAACACCTCCCACCCCTCGCGCGGGTGCAGCCAGGACGCGCTGCGCAGCAGCGGCGGGGCGGGGCTGTTCTACTGCTTCGCCATCAACTGAACCGCCCGCCACCTTCCCGTTGACCCCTTACCGGCGGGTAAGTCATGCTCGCCGGCAACGGGAGGGTGGAGGAGGCGCTTCGATGCTGCGGCGGGGTCTCGCGAAGGGCGTCCTTCTCGGCGGCGCGGCGCTGTCAGCGCGCCACGCCGCGGCGCAGCCCGCATTCCCCGCGCTGACGCGCATCGTCATCCCCTTCGCGGCCGGCGGCCCGATCGACCTCATCGGGCGGCTGATCGCGGAGCGGCTGGGCGGGGAACTCGGCGGGCATGTCATCGTGGACAACCGCCCGGGCGCCAACGGGGTGGTGGCCGGGCAGTTCGTCGCCCGCGCGCCGGCGGACGGCTCGGTGCTGCTGTTCGGCGCGGTGTCCACCTTCGCCATCACCCCGCATCTGGAGACGAACATCGCCTACGACCCGCGCCGCTTCGCCCCGGTGACGCGGGTGGTGGTCAGCGGGTCCGGCCTGGCGGTGAATGCCCGCATCCCCGCCGACACCGTGCCGGCGCTGGTGGCCTGGGTGCGCGGCCGGGGTGAGCCGCTGCGCCTGGCGTCCAACGGCATGGGCAGCATCAGCCATGCCTGGCTGGAGCTGTTCCGCCGCGCGACCGGGCTCGACATCCTGCACGTGCCCTATCGCGGCGCGGGGCCGGCGCTGGTCGACCTGGCGGGCGGGCAGGTGGATGGGCTGTTCGCCGACCTGCTGGTGCAGCTGCCGCTGGTGCGCGACGGGCGGGCGAAGATCCTCGGCCTCATCGGGCCGGACCGCCACCCCGCCCAGCCGCAGATCCCGACCATCCGCGAACAGGGCTTCCCCGGCGTCGACGGGCTCAGCTGGTCCGGCATCGTCGCCCCGCCCGACACGCCGCCCGCCGTCACCGCGCGCATCGCGGCGGCGATCGCGAAGGCGCTGGCCGAACCCGCCATCCGCGAACGCCTCGCCACCTTCGGCTCGGCCCCCGCACCGATGCCGCCCGCCGAGTTCGGCGCCTATCTCGAAAGCGAGACGGCCTTCTGGGCGCGGGTGATCCGTGAGAACCGGATCACGCTGGAATAGCCCGCGATCGTCCTGGGCGTGCGCGCCGCAGGCGGGCATGCGAAGGGCGTGAATCGCCGGGCGAGCCGGGCCCGCTACGTCGCCAGGCCCCGCAGCAGCAGCGCGATCAGCTCCTCCGCCACCTGTTCGAATTTCAGCGGCCCCGTCGGGTCGTAGCTTTCCAGGATCCAAGCTACCGCCCCGGCCCAGGCGCTGACCACCACCTTCGGCTCGCAGGGGCGGATGGAGCCGTCCGCGATCCCCTCGGCCACCAGGGCCCGCAGCCGGTCGCGCCGGGCCCGGCGCCGGCGGTCCAGCTTCTGGCGCAGCGCCGGCTGCAGGGCGCGCTGCTCGCGCAGCGGCACGATATGCGCGTCCGGCGAAAGCCCGTTCAGCAGCCAGGCCCGGACATAGAGCTCGAGCCTCTCGCGCCCCGTCCGGCCCTCGGCGGTGGCGCGGGACAGCGCGTCATCCGCCGCGTCGAAGGCCTGGACGTAGCATTCGTACAGAAGCTGCTGCTTGTTGCGGAAGTAGTAGTAGATGGCGGGCTTGGTGATCCGCAGCCGCTCCGCGATGTCGTCGATCGAGCAGAGCGCGAAGCCGCGCGCGTTGAACTGCCGTGCCGCCTCCGCCAGGATCACCGCGCGCCGCGCGCCGTAGTCCTGGCTGCGGTCGAAGGGCACGGGCTTCGCGGCCGTCCTCGTCCTCGTCGGCAACTGCGTGGCCCCCCCCGGCTTACCCGCGGGTCAGGCGTGGCGTTGACCCCCGTTCCGCGGCATCGCCATACTCGCAGCGGAGGATACGTCAATTCCAGCCCTTCCCGCCGCATGATCGCCATGGAGATCGGACCGGAGCTTGCGGAGATGCGGGCGGGCCTGCGCCGCTTCGCGGAACGCGAACTCGTGCCCTTCGCGCGGCTGATGGACCAGGGCGGCGACTATCCGCCGGGCCTTGCGGAAGCGCTCGCGCGGCAGCGCATCCTCGGCCTCCGCCTCGCCGAGGAACATGGCGGCGCCGGCATGGGCCTCGCGGAATACTGCCTGGTGCAGGAGGAGCTGGCGCGCTGCCACCCGATCCTGCCCGTCCTCGTCGCCAGCAGCAGCGGGCTGACGCCCATGGCGATCCAGCGGCACGGCACCCCCGCGCAGCGCGCGCGCTACCTGCCGAAGCTGCCGCGCGGCGAAAGCCGCACCGCCTTCGCGCTGAGCGAGCCGGAAGCCGGGTCGGACGCCGCCGCCATCCGCACCCGCGCCGTGCCCGACGGCAAGGGCTGGCGCCTGTCCGGCGCCAAGCAGTTCATCTCCAACGCCGATGTCGCCGATCTCTTCCTCATCCTCGCCGTCACCGACCCCGCCAGGCGTGGCCGCGGCCGCGTGACGGGCTTCCTGGTGGAACGCGGCACGCCGGGGCTGCATGTCGGGCGCGTCGACCGCACCATGGGCACCGATGCCTGGACCGTCGCGGAGGTGACGCTGGACGACTGCCGCCTCGGCGCCGACGCCGTGCTGGGCGAGGTCGGGCAGGGGATGACGCTGGCGCTGGAATCGCTGGCCGAGGGGCGGCTCGGCGTCGCCTCCATCTGCCTCGGCACCGCCGACCGGATGCTGGAACTGTCGATCGCGCGCGCCAAGTCGCGCACCACCTTCGGCGCGCCGCTGGCGGAACGCCAGGCGATCCAGTGGATGCTGGCCGACAGCGCGACCGAGGTGATGGCCGCGCGCGCCATGCTCTACGAGACCATCCGCGCCGGCGCGCGCGGCGAGCCCATCGCGGTGGCGTCGAGCATGTGCAAGCTCCACTGTTCCGAGATGGCCGGCCGCGTCGCCGACCGCGCGGTGCAGATCCACGGCGCGATGGGCGTGATGCGCGGGCAGGAGGTGGAGCGCGCCTTCCGCGACATGCGCCTGTTCCGCATCGGCGAGGGTTCGTCCGAGGTGCAGCGCATGGTCATCGCGCGCGGCTTGCTGGCGTGAGGGGCGGATGATGGAAGACTGGCCGAGGACGACCTTCTGGGGCGCGCTGACCCGCTCCGCCGATGCCTGGCCCGAGGCGGAGGCGATCGTCGCGGCCGGCGAACGCATCACCTTCGCGCAGCTGCGGGAGGAGGTGCGGCGGACGGCGGCGAACCTGCACCGCCTCGGCCTCCGGCGCGGCGACCACATGGCGCTCTGCATGGGCAATTCGGTGCGCTGGGCCGTGCTGCTGCTGGCGGCGGGCTCGCTCGGCGCCGTGGTGGTGCCGGTCAACACGCGCTGGAAGGGGCCGGAGATCGAGTACTGCCTCCGCCAGGCGGAGGTCGCGGTGCTGGTCACGCAGGACCGGCTGCTGAAGGTGGACTTCATCGCGATGCTGCGCGCCATCCTGCCCGGCATCGATGACAGCCTGCCCGCGCCCGGCCTGCCGCGGCTGCGCCGCGTCATCGTCGCCGGCACCGACCTGCCCGCCGCGGCGACGCGCGCGGCGGAACTGGAGATGGCGGCCGATCCGGGCTTCGACCCCGGCACCCTGCCCACCGCGCCGGACGACGTCGCGCTGATCCAGTACACCTCCGGCACCACCTCCGCGCCGAAGGGCGCGATGCTGTCGCATGACAGCCTGCTGCGCGACGCCTTCCATGCCGGCCGGCGGCTCGGCCTGCGGCCGGGGGACCGCTACCTCAGCCAGCGGCCGCTGTTCCACGTCGCGGGCGTCACGCTCTCGCTCCTCACCTCGCTCGTCGCCGGCGCCTGCTACGTCACCACCCCCACCTTCGACGCGGCGGAAGCCATCCGCCTGATGAAGGAGGAAGGGATCACCCACATCTCCGGCAACGACACGATGTTCCTGATGATGCTGGGAGAGCCGCGCGCGCCGGACGAGGCGATCCGCCTTCGCGGCGGCTGGGCGGCCGCCAGCACGACGGTGCTGCGCCAGGCGCAGGAACGCTTCGGCATGCCGGGCCTATGCGCCGCCTACGGCCAGTCGGAAGCCTCGCCGAATGTCGCGATGGGCCCGTGGGACGACGATCCGGGCCCGCGGCTCGAAGGCTTCGCGCGCCCGCTGCCGGGGCTCGAGGTGCGGATCCTGGATGCCGCCACCGGCGGGGACTGCCCGCCCGGCGCGCTGGGCGAGATCCTGGTGCGCGGCTGGGCGGTGATGAAGGGCTACTGGAACATGCCGGAGCAGACGGCCCGCGCGATCGACGCCGCGGGCTGGCTGCACACCGGCGACCTCGGCGTGATGGACGCCGAGGGCCGGCTGCGCTTCGCCGGCCGCGCGAAGGAACTGATCCGCGTCGGCGGCGAGAACGTGGCGCCGGCCGAGGTGGAGGACGTGCTGCACCAGCATCCCGATGTCGTGCAGGCGCAGGTCGTCGGCGTGCCCGACCCGCGGCTGGTGGAGGTGCCGGCGGCCTATGTCATCCTGCGCGCCGGCGCGGCGGCGACGCCCGAGGACCTGATCGCCTGGTGCCGCGAACGCTGCGCCGGCTTCCGCGTGCCGCGCCACCTGCGGCTGGTGGACAGCTTCGACGCCATCGGCATGACCGCCAGCGCCAAGGTGCAGAAAAGCAAGCTGCGCGAGCACGCGCTGCGTGACCTGGGGCTGGAAGGGTAGCCGGCATCACCCCTCGAAGCGCGCCAGCCGCACCGCGGTGTGGCCGCGCATCGTGCGCGGGCTCGGCATGACCAGCAGGCATTCGTCGTGCGGCGTGCGGACCTCCGCCTCGCCGTCCAGCGCGATGACGGTGTTGCGGCGCGCGATCACCTCGCCCCCGCGATAGCCGCGCAGGAAGACGAAGCGCGCGCTCTGCGCCGTCACCGTGCGCGTCACCCGCGCCAGGCGGCCAGGGGGCAGGGGCGGGGCGGGCGGCAGCCCCGCGCCTTCCTCCGCCATGCCGAGGTGCCGCAGGAGCCGCGCCGCCGTGTCCTCCAGCTGCGCCACCGTCTCCGGCTGCCAATGCGGCCCGCCTTCCACCAGCAACGCGCGCCCGCCGGCCGAGAAGCGCGCATGGTCGATCATCCGCAGCCCCGCCGCGTGCCCCTCATCCGACACCACCAGCCCCGGCGAGCCGATGGCGCTGCCGAGCGCCCGCGACCCGGCCCCCGGCCCCGCGATCATCAGCGGGTCGGACGGCCACAGCATCGAATGCAGGTCGAGCAGCACATCCGCGCCCTCGATCACCGGCACCAGCGCCCGCGCGCGGTCCAGCTCCGCCGACCGTCGCGCGCCGGCCAGCAGTTCCGGCGCCCAGACGCGGTTCATGTCCTCGTCCACGAAGCGGCTCGCGGTCGGGTCCTGCGGGTCGAAGCGGTCGAAGGCGGCCAGGTTGGCGAAGACCAGCGTCAGCGTGCCGCGCCGCGGCCGGATGCCGTCGCGCAGCCAGCGCGCCAGCACCAGCGCGCCCGCGATCTCGTTGCCATGCACGAGGGAGCAGAGGACGAGATGCGGCCCCGGCTCGGCCGCCGCGAAGCGCCACACGCCGGGAAGCCCCGCATTCCCCGCGCGCCAGGGCGCGAGGTCCGGCCGCGGCAGCCGGACATCCAGCCGCGGCATGCCCGACTGCATCCCGCCAAGGTCGCCCGGCGCCCCCATCTCAGGCCGCCAGCCGGTCGCCGAGCGCGTCGAGGAAGCGGTCGCAGGCGGCGAGTTCCGCCTCGGCGATCCATTCCTCCGGCTGGTGCGCCTGCGCCACGTCGCCGGGGCCGCAGACGAGGCTCGCGATGCCCGCCGCCTGGAACACCCCCGCCTCGGTCCCGTAGGGCACGCGCGCGGCGGGGCCGCGCGCCCCGCAGCCCTGCGCCAGCGCCAGCAGCGGGCTGTCCTCCGGCAGGTCGCAGGGCGGCGCGTGGCAGCGCCGCGCGAAGGCGAAGCCCGCCCCCGGCGCCACCGCGCGCAGCTCCGGCAGCACCTCGCGCGCAAGTTCCGCCTCCAGCTCCGCCAGCACCGCCCCGGCATCGTCGCCGGGGACGGTGCGGACCTCGAAGACGAAGTCGGCGCGGTCGGGCACGATGTTGAGGATGGTGCCCGCCCGGAAGGTGCCGGTGTGGACGGTCGTCCATGGCGGCTCGAATCCCGCCGCGCGGCGGCCGGAGGCGGCGAAGCGGCGGGCGATGCGCTTCAGCACCGCCACCGCTTCCGCCGCCGCCTCCAGCGCATTGGCGGTGCGGTGGGTCAGCGAGGAATGGCCGGTCAGCCCGGTCGCCGTCACGTTCCAGGACGCATAGCCCTTGTGCGCCACCACCGGCGCCATCGCCGTCGGCTCCCCCACGATGCACATGGCCGGCGGCGGGGCGTGGGCGGCCAGGCTGTCCACCAGCAGCGGCGCGCCGGCGAAGGTCGTCTCCTCGTCGAAGGACAGGCAGAGATGCACGGGGCGCTTCAGCCCCTTCGCCGCCAGCCGCGGCGCCGCGGCCATGACGCTGGCCCAGAAGCCCTTCATGTCCACCGTGCCGCGCCCGACCAGCCGGCCGTCCCGCCGGCGCAGCGCGAAGGGGTCCGCCTGCCAGGCCTGCCCCTCCACCGGCACGCAGTCGCTGTGGGCCGACAGCGCGACGCCGCCCGCCACGCGCGGGCCGATCACCGCATGCAGCGCCGCCTTCTCCCCGCCCGGGTCGAAGACCAGGTGGCTGTCGATGCCGTGCGCGCCGAGGCTTTCCCGCACGAACCCGACCAGGGCAAGGTTCGAGCGCGCGCTGGTGGTGTCGAACGACACCAGCCGCGCCAGCATCCCGATCGTGTCGAGGCCCGCCCCCATTCACCCCTCTCCCGGCGGGCAGTCTATACGGCCGCGTCGGGGGGGCAATCCGGGGGCGGCGCCTATCGCCGCGCCGCGCCGCGCGCCTCCGCCACCAGCCGCTCCAGCGCGGGCAGGTCCACCGCGCCGGGCACCAGCGTCTCGCCGATCACCAGCGCCGGCGTGCCCTCGATGCCCAGCGCCTGGGCCAGGCGCAGATTCGCCTCGATCCGGCGTTGCAGCGCCGGGTCGTCCATGTCGCGCCGCAGCCGCGCCCAGTCGAGCCCGATGCGTTCCGCCTGCTGGCGCAGCACCGCCTCGGTCGGCTCCACGCGCAGCGCCATCAGCGCATCCTGGAAGGCCGGGTAGCGCCCCTGCCGGTGCGAGGCGAGCAGGGCGCGGGCCGCGACGACGCTGGCCGGCCCCAGGATCGGCAGGTCCTTCAGCACCACCCGGACATTGGCGTCGCGCCGCAGCAGCGCCTCCATCGCCGGGTGCATCTGCTTGCAGTAGCCGCAGCGCGCGTCGAAGAACTCCACGATGGTCACGTCGCCGCGCGGGTTGCCCTTCACCGGGTCGGCGGCGTCGCGGAACAGCGCGTCGCCCTGTTGCGCGATGGCGGCGCGCCGCGCCTCGGCCCGGTCGCGCTGGTCGGCCTCCTCCAGCCCCTGCAGCGCCTCGCGCAGGATGGCGGGGTCCTGGCGCAGCGCGTCGCGCAGGATCCGCACGATCTCCGCCCGCTGCTCCGCGGTGAACCCCTGGGCGAGCGCCGGGCCGGCGAGGCCGAGCGCGAGGACGGGAAGGGCGAGCCAGCGCATGGGTGGTCCTTTCGGGGTCAGTTCCGCGACCGCGCGGGCAGGTTCTCCGGCGCGGCGGCATTGGCAAGGTCCTGCGCGCGCAGCCGCATCGGGCCAGGGGGCAGCGCCGCTTCCGCCCGCCGCGCCAGCGTGCGGGCGGTGCGGGCATCGCCCAGCAGCAGCGCCTCCTCCGCGAGCGCGAGGTCGGCCAGCGGCATCTCGCCCAGCCGGCCGCGCGCGGTGGCGATCTGGCGCCACAGGAAGGCGCTCTCGCGTTCCGTCCGCAGCGCCGCCTCCAGCTCCGCCACCGCCAGCCGCAGTTGCGCGGGGGCGCCCAGCTCGATCAGCACGCGGGCGTGGTTCAGGCGGATCAGCCCCTCGTCCGGTGCCAGCCGCGCCGCCTGGGCGTAGGGCGCCAGCGCCTCGGCCGGGCGGTGCCCCTCGAACAGGATCTGGCCCTTCAGCTCGTGCAGCCAGGGGCTGGCGGGGCTTTCGCGCAGGAGCGCGTCCACCATCGCCACCGCCTCCGCGATCCGGCCGGAGCGGAACTGCGCTATGGCGCGGGCATAGCGCGCAGGCGCCGAGGTGTCGGTTTCCGGCCAGCGCCGCCAGGTCATCGCCGGCGCGTCGATGAAGCCGTCGAGCTTGGCGCGCACCATCGCGAAGCCCTCCTCGAACCCCGCGGGCAGGGCGGCGTCGGCGTTGCGGCTGCGCGACAGGTGCTCGCGGATGAAGTCGAGCCGGTCGCGCGACAGGGGATGGGTGCGGAAATACGGGTCCTGCCGGCCGACGGCGAGCAACTCCTGCTCCAGCAGCCGCTCCAGCAGGCGTTCGGTCCCCCGCGCGGGCCAGCCGAGCCGCTCCAGGTAGCCCACCGCCGCCTGGTCCGCCGCCTGTTCCTGGCTGCGGGTGAAGGCGTAGAACTCCCCCATCGCCGCGGCCTGCCCGCCCAGCATCCCCGCCGCCGCCGCGCCGCCCTGGCCCGAGGCGACGGCCGCCGCGCCGCCGAGCAGCATGGCCGCGATGCTGCGGATCATCGCCGCGCGCATCTCCTCCGGCAGCCGCGCCAGGTGGCCGCCGGCGATGTGGCCGGTCTCATGCGCCAGCACGCCGATCAACTCCTGCGCGGAGGTCGCCTGCTGGATGAGGCCGGTATGGATGAACAGCCGGTTGCCGGTGCTGACGAAGGCGTTTATGGCCCGGTTCTGGATCAGCGTGACGCGCACCAGGGCGGGATCGACCCCGGCGGTGCGGAACAGGGGATGGGAAAAGCGCCGGATGAGGTGTTCCGTCTCCGCATCCCTGATGGTGATGATCCGCGGCGGCGGGGCCTGCGCCGATGCCAGGCCAGGGGCGAGCACGGCGAGGGCGAACAGGATGGCGAACAGCGTGGCGGGGGAGAGCCAGGGGGGCATTGCCCAGGGTGAGGCCCGGCGGCGGCGGCGCATGGCGCCCAGCCTAGAGGCTTTCGCCCGCCCGGCGAACCCCGAACCGCGCCGTGCATCCCGCGCGGCTGTCCTTGCCACCGCGGCGGCGCTGCTGCTGCCGGGCTGCGGCCTGCTCGAATCGGCCGGCAATGCGGTGGGCGGCGGCGGCCAGCCCCAGGCGGGGCAACAGGGCTTCGTCCGCGGCTTCCTCGGCGGCGTCGCGGCGGAGGAGCCGCGCGCCGCGCTCGCCGCCCGCAACGTGCTCTCGGCCGGCGGGTCGGCGGTGGATGCGGCGGTGGCGGCCGGCTTCATGATGACGGCCTCGCTCCCCTCCCGCGCCGGGCTCGGCGGCGGCGGCGCCTGCCTCGTCTTCAACCCCCGCCGCAACGAGGCGGAGGCGGTGCTGTTCCCCCCCGGTGGGCGGGAAGCGGTGCCGCCCCGCGCGGACCGGCCCGCCGCGCTGCCGATGATGGCGCGCGGGTTGTTCGCGCTGCACAGCCGCGGCGGCCGTCGCCCCTTCGAGGAACTGGTCGCCCCGGCCGAGGGCGCCGCGCGGCTCGGGCTCGAGGTCAGCCGCGCGCTGGCCACCGACCTGGCCGCTGTCGCCGGCCCGCTGCTGGCGGATCCCTGGGCGGCGGCGGTCTTCGCCGGGCCGAACGGCCAGCCGCTGGCCACCGGGGAACGCCTGCTGCAACCGGATCTCGGCGGCACGCTCGGCGCGTTGCGGACCGCGGGGGTGGGCGATCTCCACCAGGGCCAGCTGGCGCGACGGCTGGAGGAAGCCTCCACCCCCGCCGGCGGCGGGCTGACCGCGGCCGAGATGCGCGCCGCCTTGCCGCGTCTCGCCCCCCCGCTGGCCTTCCGCGCCGGGCAGGACACGCTGTCCTTCCTGCCGGTGCCGGCCGATGGCGGGCTGGCCGCCGCCGCCGCCTTCGCCGCCCTTCAGTCCGGCGCGGCGCCGGATGCCGCCGCGGCGCGTGGCGTCGCCGTGGCCCGCGCCTGGCGCGAGCGCGGCGGCGACCCGGCCGCGCTGGTGACGGCGGAGGTCCCGGCCGATGCCGCATGGCCCGTGCTGCCGGCCTCCGCCGGGCTTGCCGTGGTGGACCGCGACGGCATGGCGGTCAGCTGCGCCTTCACCATGAACAACCTGTTCGGCACCGGCCGCGTCGCGCCGGGCACGGGCATCCTGCTGGCGGCCGCGCCGGGCATCGGGCAGGTGGCGCCGCCGTTGCTCTCGGCCGGCATCGCGCACAACGCCAATCTCCGCAGCTTCCGCGCGGCGGCGGCGGGCAGCGGGCAGCACATGGCGCCGCTGGCCGTCGCGCTGCCGCTGTTCGGCGCGCTGCGCGGGGCCGATGCCCCGGCGGCGGTCGCGGCGGTGCCCGATCCCGGCCGCGCGCAGCTGCTGAGCTGCCCGGGCTACCTGCCCGGCGCCAATTCCTCCTGCACCGGCGCGACGGACCCGCGCGGTGCCGGCCTCGCGCTCGGCGCCGTGGACCGCTGATGGCGCTCAAGGTGGGGAAGGGGGCCGCTGCGCCGCCCTTCCTGGTGATGGACGTGATCGCGGCCGCGAATGCGCGCGCCGCGGCGCTGCCGCCCGATGCGCCCGGCATCCTGCGGATGGAGGTCGGGCAGCCCGGCACCGGCGCCCCGCGCGGCGCGGCGGAAGCCGCGATCCGCGCGCTCGGCGCCGGCGCGCCGATGGGCTATACGGAAGCCTTCGGCCTGCCCTCGCTGCGCGCACGCATCGCGCGGCACTGCGCCGACCGCTACGGGGTGGAGGTGCCGGCCGCGCGCGTCGCGGTCACGGTCGGGGCGTCGGGGGCCTTCCCGCTCGCCTTCCTCGCCGCCTTCGATGCCGGCGACCGCGTGGCGATGGCGGCACCCTTCTACCCGCCCTATGCGAATATCCTCACCGCGCTCGGCATGGTGCCGCAGCTGCTGCCCTGCGATGCCGCGACGCGCTTCCAGCCCACCCTCGCCATGCTGGAAAGGCTGGACCCGCGCCCGGCCGGCCTGATCGTCGCCAGCCCCTGCAACCCCGCCGGCACGATGCTGGCGCCCGCGGAACTGCGCGACATCGCGCGCTGGTGCCATGCCAACGGCGTGCGGCTCGTCTCGGACGAGATCTACCACGGCCTGTCCTACGGCACGGTGGCGGAGGCCAGCGCCGCGGCCTTCAGCGACAGCGCCATCGTGGTGAACAGCTTCAGCAAGTATTTCTCGATGACCGGCTGGCGCATCGGCTGGCTGGTCCTGCCCGACGACCTGGTCCGCCCGGTGGAATGCCTGGCGCAGAACTTCTTCATCAGCGCCCCCCATGTCGCGCAGGTCGCCGCCGAGGCCGCCTTCGACTGCACGGAGGAGCTGGAGGCGAACAAGGCGCGCTACGCCCGGTCCCGCGCCGCGCTCCTCGCCGGCCTGCCGGCGGCGGGGCTCAACCGCATCGCGCAGGCCGACGGCGCCTTCTACCTGTGGTGCGATGTCGGACACCTGACCAATGACAGCCTCGACTTCTGCGCCCGCATGCTGGACGGCGCGGGCATCGCGGCCAGCGCGGGGGTGGATTTCGACCGCGACCGCGGCGCGCGCTTCCTGCGGCTCAGCTATTGCGGGCCGGAGGCGGCGATGGCGCAGGCGCCGGCGCGGCTGAAGGCATGGCTGGGGCGCTGATGCCCTGCCCACGAAGTCCCGACCTGCGGCCCGCGCAGCGGGCCGAGCGCCCGAACGGGCGCCGCCGCAAGTGCGGCGAAGCCGAGCGCCGGAGGCGCGCTGGCGCTTGAAGCATGAAGTGCGTCAGCACTTCATGAGCCCGGTATGAGCGCCCCGCCCCAGCGCCACCACCCGCCCGGCAGCGCCGCCGCCTCGCGCTCCGCCGCCGCCGGGTCGGGGAAGATCCCGAAGCAGGTCGCGCCGGACCCGCTCATCCGCGCCAGCAGGCAGCCCGGCCGGGCCGCGATGGCCGCCAGCACATCGGCCACCGCGGGACAGAGCGAGACGGCCGCCGCCTCCAGGTCGTTGCCGAGCGGCCGCAGCCAGGCCGCCAGCCCCGCCGCATCCGCCAGCCGCGGCGGCATCGCGGCCGGGGCCGAGAAGCCGCCGCCGCGCGCGCGGAACACCGCCGGCGTCGCCAGCGCGATGCGTGGATTGGCCAGCAGCAGGCCGAAGCGGGGCAGGGGCGGGGCCTCCTCCAGCACCTCCCCGATGCCGCCCATGCGCGCGGGGCGGCTCTCCACGCAGACCGGCACGTCGGCGCCGAGCGTCGCCGCCACCCGCCGCAGCCGCGCGGCTCCGGCCGCCGTGCCCCAGAGCGCATCCAGCACGCGCAGCGCCGCCGCCGCGTCGGCCGACCCGCCGCCGATGCCGGAGGCGACCGGCAGGCGCTTGGTCAGCGTCAGCGCGGCATACGGCGCCACCCCGGCCTCCGTTGCCAGGGCGCGCGCGGCGCGCAGGACCAGGTTGTCCGCCTCCGCCGCCAGCGCCCCCGCTTCCGGCCCGCCGACCGACAGCGTCAGCGTATCGGTGGGCGCCGCCGCGACCTCGTCCCCCACCCCCGCGAAGACCGCGAGGCTGTCGAGCAGGTGGTAGCCATCGGCGCGTCGGCCGGTGACGCGGAGATAGAGGTTGACCTTGGCGGCGGCGAAGCTGCTGGGCATGGCTGCGGCAGGGGCGCCCCCGGGGGGCGTGCCCCGTCCCCTCAGTCCGTCCGGCGCGCCGTGGCGGCGGGCGGGTTGGCCAGGCCGTCGCGGATCTTGGCCTCGATCTTCGGGACGTCGCCCGCCTCCGGCTCCAGCCCCAGCGCGCGGCGCCACTGGAACTGCGCCTCGCTCCGCCGCCCCGCCACCCAGTAGGCGTCGCCCAGGTGGTCGTTGATGATGCTGTTGCGCGGCTCCAGCTCCACCGCACGCTCCAGCCAGCGCACCGCGGCGGGGATGTCGCCCAGCTTGAACAGCGCCCAGCCGAGGCTGTCGACGATGTTGCCGTCATTCGGCCGCAACTCCACCGCGCGTTCCAGCATGCGGCGCGCCTCGGCCAGGTTCCGGCCCAGCTCGACCCAGGTATAGGCGAGGTAGTTCAGCACATAGGGCTGTTCGGGCGAGAGTTGCAGCGCGCGCTGGAAATCCGCCTCGGCCCGCGGCCAGTCGCCCGCGCGTTCCAGCGCGATGCCTCGCGCGTAGAACAGCGGCCAGTCCGGCGCCTGCGGCGCCGCGATGCGCCCGATCGCCTCGTCATAGGCGGCGGCCGCATCGGCGAAGCGGTTGCGCGCGCGCAGCATGTCGCCGAGCCGCGCGGCCGGCTGCGGCGCCTCCGGCGCCTCGGCGCCGATCCTGCGCAGCAGCGCCTCCGCCTCGTCCACCCGGTCCATGCGGTCGAGCATGGCGGCGCGCTTCAGGGCCGCGACGCGGCCGAGCGGGTCGCCCGGCGACACCTGCTCCAGCACCGCCAGCGCGGTCTCCGGGTGGCGTTCCTCGGCATAGTGGTCGGCCACCAGCAGGAGGGTGGCGGCGAAGTTCGGCCGCAGCCGCAGCGACAGCCGCGCCAGGATCAGCGCCGCCTCCCCCGCGCCCTGCTGGCGCAGCGCGGCGGCCAGGGCAAGCTTCGCCTCCGCCATGCCTTCCACCGCCGAGGCGACGCCGCGCGGCGCGACCAGCGCCCGGCGCCCCGCCTCGGTCCCCGCCGCCACGGCGATGTCGCCGAGCCCGCGGCCGAGCCCTTCGACGAGGCGCAGCCCCTCCGCCTCCCGCCCGCTGCGGGCAAGCACGCCGGCCGCGAGTTGCAGCAGCCGCAGCGACGGTTCCGGGCTTTCGGCCAGCGCGGTGCGGATGGCGCGCTCCGCCTCCCTCGGGCGGCCGGCGAGGTCGGCGATCAGCGCCAGGTGCAGGGCGTGCAGGCCACGCAGCCGCCCCCCCTCGCTCAGCGGCCGCAGCGTGGCGATGGCCTGGTCGGTCTGGCCCCTGCCCTGCAACGCCCAGGCCAGCAGCAGCGGCTGGAGGATCTGCGCCGGGCCGGTGCGCGGCAGGGCGCGGACGCGCTGTTCCGCGCGGTCCCAGCGCCCGGCCTGCGCCTCGGACCCCACCAGCAGCAGCGCCGCCGCCTGGTTGTCCGGCAGGCGGCGCGCCAGGCGCAACGCATCCGCCCGGCCGTCGAGCAGCGTGGCGAGGAAGGCGCGGGCCAGCACCTCCGGCTGGTCCGGCTCGCGCCGCAGCGCCTCCAGCAGGCGGTCCGCGGCGATGCGCGTATCCGTCTCGGATTGCGCGAAGCGGCCGGACAGGTAGTTGCCGAACACGCCCGCCGGTTCCGCCGCCCCGCCCGGGGGGGTGGCCGGCTGCGGGGACCCTGCGGCGCCGCAGGCGGACAGCAACGCGACGGCGAGCAGCGCCGCGCGGCGGGGCGGAACGGACGGGGACATCGCGCGCAGCCTAGCAGCGCCCCCGCCCGCCGCGCCACCGCAGCATGGCTGCGCTGCAACATGCGGTGCCGAGGTAGTGCCGAATTGTCACGCCGGGCCTTGGCGCCCGGCGGTCAGGCCTTCGCGGCGACCATCCCTTCCGCCCAGTCCGCCATCCGCAGCGCCGCCTCGGTCGGCGCCTGGGCGCGCGCGCCCCGCTGCGCGGTGAGGCCGACCGACGCGGCCTCGGCGAAGCCGAGCATCCGCGCCACCGCCTCGCCCACCGCCAGCCGGGGCTCCGGCGTCGCCCTCGCGATCTCGGCGATGACGCCGGCCAGCGAGGCCTGCGTCACCAGCAGCTCCGCGCGCAGCTCCACCAGCGCCGCCGAAAGCCGCCTGATCTCCTCGGCCTGATCCATCCGTCCCGACATCCCGCACTCCATCCCGTCTGGTCACGAAGCCCGCCGCGCTCACGCATGCGTGAGGTCGCGACAGCGTGACGCCTGACATCGAAACGGACAATCGCGTCATGACAGATGACGACGCTTTCACTCGCCCGTCACGCGAGGCCTGTTACTCTTCGGCGCGCGAAACAGCCCTTGACGGAGAACCGCGCATGCGTCGCCACCTGCTCGTCGCCCTTGCCGTGCTGGCAGGGCTTGCCGGGCTATTCGCCTCGCCCGGCCAGGCGCAGGCGCAGAACCGCTTCTGGCTGGTCAACGACACCGGCCGCGTGATCGAACGCGCCTATGTCTCCTCCTCCCGCATCTCCGACTGGGGCCCGGACATCCTGGGCACCGGCGTGCTGCCGCCCGGCAACCGGGTGTGGGTGACGCCGAATTTCGGCGACTGCCTGCTCGACGTGCGCGTGACCTACCAGGGCGGCGGCGAGGAGACGCGGATGCAGGTGAATGCCTGCAACCTGTCGCAGATCGTCTTCGGCAGGTCGGGCGCGGGCGCCGGGGCGGGCATCGGCGGCGGGGCCGGCGCGATGGTCCAGCCGGGCCGAGTGGTCGGCAACCCGTCCTTCAACTTCGTCAACGGCACCGGCGTGACGATCCGCGAGATCTACGTCTCGCTCTCCAGCGACGGCAACTGGGGCCCGGACCGGCTGGGCGCCAACGTGATGCAGCCGGGCCAGCGCATGTCCATCAGCCTGCCGGCCACCGGCGTCTGCACCGTGGACATGCGGGTGGTCTACATGGATGGCCGCGCCGCCGAACGCCGCCGGATCGAGACCTGCAGCGTCAGCGACTTCGTCTGGCGCTGACGCCGGGCCAGGGGAGGGCGGCCCGGCGGCCGTCCTCCCCGCC
Organism: Falsiroseomonas sp. CW058; assembly: GCF_050563535.1. Lineage (NCBI taxonomy): Bacteria > Pseudomonadati > Pseudomonadota > Alphaproteobacteria > Acetobacterales > Roseomonadaceae > Falsiroseomonas > Falsiroseomonas sp. CW058. The sequence goes on along the minus strand of NZ_JBNXUO010000013.1, from coordinate 28,086 downwards.
GCTCAGCCTTCCCGCTGCTTCCGCGCGGCCAGCGCCGCCGGCCGGTTCAGGCAGGCATCCAGCCACGCCTTCGTCCGCGGGAAGGGGCCGTAGTCGAAGCCGTTCATCCAGGACCCGTAGAGCACCCCGGCCAGGTTCACATCCGCGACCGTGAAGGCCTTGCCGAGCAGCCAGGGCCCGCCAGCGGCCAGATGGCCCTCGAGCACCGCGAGCCGCTGCGCCAGCGCCTCGGCGCCCGCCCGCGCCGCCGCGGCGTCGCGCCTCTCGGCCGGCAGCAGATAGGTGTTGTAGCCCCATTGCTGGTGCGCCGGCTCCGCCTCCGTCGCGGCCCAGAGCGTCCATTGCATCACGCGGGACGCATCGTCGCCGGCCGGCATGAAGGGCGCGCCCGCCTTCGCCGCGATGTGCAGGTTGATGGCCAGGCTCTCGAACAGCGTCAGCGCGCCGTCCTGCAACGCCGGGATCTTGCCGTTCGGGTTCACCCCGGCCACCGCCGCCTTCAGCCCCGGCCCGAAGCCGACCGGGACGACTTCATAGGCCTGCCCCGCCTCCTCCGCCGCCCAGATGCAGCGGAAGGCGCGGCTGCGCGCGACGCCGTGGATCTTCAGCATGTCCTGCTCCTTGCCGTGGGACGGGAAGGAGAGTCACTCCCTTTCCCGCCACGCGACAAGGGCGCGGGTCAGGCCGGGTCGCCGGTGTCGGGCGCGAGGCCCGCGGCGCGGATGCCCGCCACCGCGCAGACCTCGTCCTTGTCCGACGCATCGCCCGAGACGCCGACCGCGCCCAGCACCGCGCCATCCGCATCCTTCACCAGCACGCCGCCCGGCACCGGCACGGCGCGCCCACCCGTCAGGTCCGACAGCGCATTGACGAAGCCGGCCATCGCGGTGGACCGGCGCAGCAGTTCCCGCCCGCCGAGTCCCATCGCCATCACGCCATTCGCCTTGCCCCAGGCGATCTCGACCCGCGCGAGGCTCGCCCCGTCCTCCCGCAGCACCGCCTTCGGCACCGCCGCCTGGTCCAGCACCACGACCGTGAGCGGCGCGAGGCCAAGCTCCCGCCCCTTGGCGAGGGTGGCATCCGCGATGGTCCGCGCGGCATCGAGGGTCAGGCCGTGCTGGAAACCGGCGGGGGCGGCGTGGGGCATCTGTCGTTTCCCTGGGGTCGAGCCCGTACGTCTGCCCGCATCGCGGCGCTCCGGCAAGCTACCGGATCGGCAGTTCCGCCACCGCGGAACGCGAGCCATCGGCATAGACCGCGGCCAGGAACAGCGTCCGCGCCCCCTGCGGCACGCTGAACTCCACCAGGGTGCGCTGCGCCTCGCCCGCCAGCACCGCCTCGTCCGGGATGCCGACCGCGACCGAACGCGGCCGCCCATCGGCGTCGGTGAACCATTCCACGGCGGCGAGCCCGGCGCGGAACTGGCCGGCGATCGGCAGCGGGTTCAGCCTGTCGCGCGCAACGCGGCCGGGCTGGTACAGCGCGAAGGCCCCCTGGCGCTGCAAGGCCCGCTGCGCCGCATCCCGCATCGCCTGCGCCGGGTCGAAGGTCCACTCCACGGGGTCCGAGGCGACGCCGTCGCGGTCGAGGTAGCGGAAGCGCATCGGCTGCACCCGGTGCGGCCGCATCAGCCGGAGCGTCGGCACCGGGTCGCGCGCCGCCTCGCGCGTGTCGTCGGTGCGCTGTGGGATGTCGGCCCAGACCTCCCCCTGCGCATCGACGGTGCGCAGGAACTGCACCGCCGTGGCGGGTTCGGGCGGCGTCACGCGCACCAGGATCGGCGCGTTCGGCATCCCCGGCGGCGGCGCCAGCGCGGCGACGCCGAGCCGGCGCGTGGCGACGTCCCGCACCCACGCCAGATCCGCCAGCTCCTGCCCCAGCCGCGCCGGGCCCGCGGGGTCGAGGAAGGCGGCGGCGAAGGGCTCCGCCCGGTCCGCATCCTCCATCAGGTCGAGCGCGGCGGCGATGCGCCGGGCGGTGGCGATGGTGGGCCCCTGGGGCAGCGATGCCGCCAGCAGCGCCCGCGCCAGGTCGGCCGCGAGGAGGAGGCGGTCCGGCTCCCGCGCCAGCAGCTCCGCCAACGCCGCCGCGCGCCCGGCCGGCGGCAGGGCGAGCGCGGCCAGGTGCGCGCGCGCGGACGGGGACAGGCTCGCGGGCGGGTCGGACAGCGCCTCGCGCACCGCAGGCAGGCCGCCGGCCAGCAGCCCGGCCTGGAGCAGCATCGCATCCGGCCGCGGCTCCGGCGCGCGCCGCAGCGCCTCGGCCAGGGACAGCGCCGCGCGCACCGGCTCGTCGCGCGCGCGCAGCAGCAGCGCGTTGTAGAGGAACTCGTCGGCCGAGGCCGGGCGGGGGCGCAGCGATGCATCGGGCAGGGCCAGGGCGGCGCGCAGCTCCGCCGCCTCCCGCGGGGTGCCCGGCGACGGGCCGATCAGCGCATCCTGCAGCGCCGCCGGCGCATCGAAGCGGGCCGCGAGGAAGCCGCGCCCCGTGCCCGCCAGATGTTGCAGCGCCGCGAGCAGCCCGAAGCCGAGCGCGAGGATCGCGCAGGCGCCGGACAGCCCCCGCGGCCAGCCCGCCCCGGGCCGGCGGCGCGCCAGCACCAGCCCCGCGCCGAGGCCCAGCAGCGACAGCGCCAGCAGGATCGGCACCGCCGGCAGCAGCGGCGCCGCGATGTCGCCCGCCGCGCCGAGCAGCAGCAGCGACGCAAGGGCCAGGGCGACAAGGCCCGGACGGTCGGGGATGGAAGGGAAGGGGCTGCGCATGGCCCGCCTCGTACCCGGTCCCGCCCGGCCCCGGCAACGGCCCGCGCCGCGTCCGGGGCGGATCAGGCGTGGATAAGTGCCGCCCGCCCCTGGATCGCGACCTCGGCCAGGATCTCGAAGGACCGCCGCCGCGCCGCGTGGTCATGGACCTGCGCGGTCACCATCAGCTCGTCGGCGCCGGTGCGGGCCGCGAAGGCCTCGATCCCCGCGCGCACCGTCTCCGGCCCGCCGACGACCGAACAGGACAGCGCCTGCGACAGCATCGCGGCCTCCCGCCGGTCGAGCCGCGCCTCCAGCCCCTCCACCGGCGCGGGCAGCTTGCCCGGCAGCCCGCGGCGCAGGTTCAGGAAGGCCTGCTGGAGCGAGGAGAACAGGCGCTGCGCCTCGGCATCCGTCTCCGCCGCGAAGACGTTGACGCCGAGCATGACATGCGGCGCGGCGAGCCGTTCGGAGGGGCGGAACCGCTCCCGGTAGATCGCCACCGCCTGCTCCATCATCGCCGGTGCGAAATGCGAGGCGAAGGCGTAGGGCAGGCCGAGATGCGCCGCGAGCTGCGCGCCATAGGTGCTGGACCCCAGGATCCAGGCCTCCACCGCAAGCCCCGCGCCGGGCACCGCCCGCAGCGCCTGGCCCGGCGCGGCGGGGCGGAAATACTCCAGCAGCTCCACCACGTCGCGTGGGAAGTCGTCGACGTCGCCGTCCAGGTTGCGGCGCAGCGCGCGCGCCGCCAGCCCGTCCGTCCCCGGCGCGCGGCCGAGGCCGAGGTCGATCCGCCCGGGATGCAGCGCGGCCAGCGTGCCGAACTGCTCCGCCACCACCAGCGGCGCGTGGTTCGGCAGCATGATCCCGCCCGCGCCGATGCGGATGGTCCGCGTGCCGGCCGCCACATGCGCCAGCGCCACCGCGGTCGCTGCGCTGGCGATCCCCGGCATGTTGTGGTGCTCCGCCATCCAGAAGCGCCGGTAGCCCAGCGCCTCGGCATGGCGGGCGAGGTCGGCGGAGTTGCGCAGCGCGTCGCCGGCCTCGCTGCCTTCGGGGATCGGGGAGAGGTCGAGGACGGACAGCGGGATCATCCCCGCCATATGGGTCCACCCCGAACCGCCCGCCATGCCCGATGCGCGCCCGTGCCAGTCCCCCCGCGGCCGTTCCGGTGCTATGCGCGAAGCCGCCACGGATCGGGTGAGGGGGGAGATGGACGCCATCGGGGGAGACGCCACGCCGCGCCATGCGGCCGCCGCGCTCGTGCGGCTTGCCGCGGAACTTGCCACCCGGGCGGGGCTGGAGGCGGAGAAGGCCGGGGTGCTGGCCGAGGTGCTGGTGGAGGCCGACCTGCTGGGCCACGGCACGCACGGCCTGGCGCTGCTGCCGCGCTACCTCGACGACATCGCGACCGGCGCGATGCGCCGAGAGGGAGAGCCGGAGGTGGTGCGCGACCGTGGCGCCGCCATCGCTTGGCGGGGCCTGCGCCTGCCCGGCCCCTGGCTGGTGCGCCGCGCGATCGACCTGGCGCTGGACCGGGCGGCCACCTACGGAAGCTGCACCGTCGCCATCGCCGACAGCCACCACATCGCCTGCCTCGCCGCCTACCTGACGCAGGCGACCGACCGCGGCTGCATGGTGGTGCTCTCCACCTCCGCCCCCGCGGCCGCCACCGTCGCCCCCTTCGGCGGGCGCGGCGGCGTGCTGGCGCCGGACCCCGTGGCCGCCGGCATCCCGACCGATGGCGACCCCATCCTGATCGATATCAGCGCCTCCATCACCACCAACAACATGGCGATGCGCATGGCGCGCGAGGGCCGGCTCTATCCCCATGAGTGGCTGATCGACGCTGCGGGCAACCCCAGCCGGGACCCGCGCGTGCTGGACGCCGGAGGCGCGCTGCTGCCGGCTGGCGGGCTGGACCACGGGCAGAAGGGCTATGGCTGGGCGCTGCTGACCGAGGCGCTGACCCAGGGGCTTTCCGGCTTCGGCCGCGCCGATGCGCCGAAGGGGCTCTGCGGCGCCGTCACCGTGCAGGTCCTCGACCCGGACGCCTTCGGCGGGCGAGAGGCCTTCCTGCGCCAGACCAGCTGGACCGCCGCCGCCTGCCGCGCCGCGCCGCCCCTGCCGGGGGTGGAACGCGTGCGCCTGCCTGGCGAGGCCGGGCTTGCCCATCGCCGCCAGGCGCTGGCCGCGGGCGTGGCCCTGTCCCCCGCCATCCTGTCCGGGCTGGAGGCGGCCGCGGCGAAGCTCGGCCTCGCCATGCCCGCCCCGCTCACCGACTGAGGAGAGACCACGGATGCCGCTGCTCGATGCCACCGCGAAGGGCGTCTACGTCATCGCGCCGACGCCCTTCCACGACGACGGGCGCGTGGACGACGCCTCGATCGACCGCATGACGGACTTCTTCCTCGAAGCGGGCTGCGACGGGATGACCGTGCTCGGCGTGATGGGGGAGGCGCCGAAGCTGGACGCCGAGGAATCGCTCGCGCTCGTCCGGCGCATCACGGCGCGCGCGGGGAAGGCGGGCATCATCGTCGGCGTCACCGCGCCGGGCTTCGCGCAGATGCGCTGGCTGGCGCGCAACAGCATGGAAGCAGGCGCGGCCGGGGTGATGATCGCGCCGCCGAGCCACCTGCGCACCGACGACGCCGTCGTCACCTATTTCCGCCAGGCGGTCGAGGCGATCGGCGAGGACATCCCCTTCGTCCTGCAGGACTATCCGCAGTTGTTCCAGGTGCAGATGCCCTTCGGCACCATCCGTCGCATCGTCGAGGCCTGCCCGTCCTGCGTCATGCTGAAGGCGGAGGACTGGCCGGGGCTCGAAAAGATTGCGGCTATCCGCGCGGCGCAGTCGAAGGGGGAGATGCGGGCGCTGTCCATCCTCTGCGGCAATGGCGGGATCTTCCTGGATTTCGAGATGGAGCGCGGCGCCGACGGCGCGATGACGGGCTACGCCTTCCCCGACATGCTGGTCGACCTCGTGCGGCTGTCCGCGGCCGGCGAGCGGGACCGCGCGCACGACCTGTTCGACGCGCACCTGCCGCTGATCCGCTACGAACAGCAGCCGGGCCTCGGCCTCGCGGTGCGCAAGCACGTCCTGAAGCGGCGCGGCATCATTGCCGCCGACGCGCAGCGCCGCCCGGGCAGCGGGCTGACGCCGGCGGCGCGGGCGGAGGTGGAATACCTGCTGTCCCGCGTGGCGCGGCACGACCCGCGCGCGCGGCTCGCGCCGGCCTGAGCGCGGCGGGCGGCGGGCGCCCCCGCTCCGGGCGCCCGCCGGCCGTCAGTAGTAGTCGTAGAGCCGCATCGACTCGCGCAGGATGTTATTGAGCCGGCGGATGGCTTCCGGGCTCAGCTTGGCGCGGTGGTCGCCGGGGATGACGCGGCGGACGAAACGCTGCTTCTCCTCGGTGTTCGGCACCTCGTCCACAGTCTTCAGCAGCGCCTCCACCTGGCCGGGCGGCAGGCTCCAGCCGAAATGCTGCAGGATCTTGTGGATCATGCGCTTCTTCTGGAAGATGTATTCCTCGTAGCGCAGCTGCAGGCAGGTCGGGTCGTGCAGCATCGCGCCGAAGGCCAGCAGCGTGTTGTCGAAGCCCCGCGCATGCTTCAGCACATAGGTCTCGATGTCGGAGGCGAGCGCCTCCGCGCGCTTCTTCTCGAAATGCTCCGCCGCCTTCGCGCCCTTCTCCGTCTCGCGCGAGGGGAGGGAGTGGGAATAGGCGTCCGAGAAATACTGGCTGACCAGCGCGTCGCGCGGGTCGCGGAACATGAAGATCTTCTTCGCCGAGGCGAAGGCGGGCAGGGCGGCGAGGTTCGCCGGGAATGACCGGAAGCCGAGATAGACATTGCCCGGCGCGATCACCTCGGACAGGTCCGCCTTCATCCAGTCCGCCACCGTGAAGCCCTGCCGGAAGAAGGTGCCCGGCACGTCCACCGCGTTCACGTTGTTCCGCCGCGCCAGGTAGTGGACGATCTTGTGCAGCATGGTGCTGCCCGACTTGCGCACGCCGAGGCTGAAGACCGGCGGCGCGCCGCCCGCCGCGTCCTCGGCCACGCGGAAGACGAGCCGCCCGCCATCGCCGGCCGCGATCGCCACTTCGCGCGTCGGCACGTCGGCGGGCGCGCCGGGGCGGGCGGGGGGGGTGCGGGCGGGCTGGGGGCCGGGTTCGGCGGTGGACGTCATGCTGGTACCTCGGTCGGTCTGGAAGGGGCGGCGCCGGGCTCAGTCCCGGTTCGCCGCCGCGAAGATGTCGACATAGAGCCCCTGCGGCAGGATGGAGCCGAGCATCAGCGCCCAGACGCGCCATTCCTCGCGGTAGGTGCGGTCGAAGACGATGTCCCAGGGCTTCGGTCGGTCGAGGAAGTGCAGGATCAGCCCGTCCTCGATGTGGCCGTTGCGCTCCCGGCTCGGCCGCAGGAAGAAGTTGTAGCGGGGCGGCAGCGCCGCGACGCGGTCGCGGAAGGCGATGTTGAGCGCGCACTGGTCGTGGAAGACCAGGCGCTGCGGCTCCTTCTCCGACACGCGGATCGCCTCCTCGATCCCCGCGCGCAGTTCCGCGCTGTCGAAGCGCAGCAGCAGCACGCCGGAATTGAAGTAGGCGGTCGGGTCGAGGTCGTTGCGCGCCGCGGCGTTCGCGACGTCGAGCGAGTAGTCCTCCGTCGCCGCCGCGATCAGCTTGTCGCCGAGGTCGAGCCGGAACAGCCCCGACAGGTCGCCGCGGCAGATGGTGTCCGTGTCGATGTAGGCGGCGCGGCGGAAGGCGTGGCGGTCCAGCAGCCAGCGCGCGGCGTAGAGCCGGAAATATGCGGCGCGGGAGAGGTTGCCGCCCTGCGCGAAGAAGCCGTAGTCCACGCGGTGCTCGACCTCCCGCCCCAGGAAGTCGGCTTCCGGCACCACCTCCACCGGGCGGTTGAAGCGCGCGGCCACCATGGCGACCGACCCGTACCAGTGGCGTGGCACGTCCTTGTCGAGGAACACGAAGACCCGCCCGCCCACCTGCGGCGCCTGGCCGAGGAAGGAGCAGAGGAAGGTCAGCATCGACAGGAAGTAGCGCTGGTTGGTGCAGAGGAAGGTGCAGAGCTCCGCCTCCTCCTCCTCCGGCGGCTCGGTCCCCTGCAGCACCCAGCTGCTGCGGTAGCGCGCGCCCGCGCCGCCGCCCTGCATGTTGGTGGTCAGCGCCCGCGCGCTGCGGATGATGGCCAGGTCCTCGTTCACGAGCGACAGGAAGTCGCGCACCCCCGGCTCCTGCCGCGGCGCGGCCTCGCGGGCGGCGTCCAGCACCGCCTCGTGCAGCTCGGCCTTGCGGACCACGCGCATCGCCATGTGGACCGCCGCGCCGAAGTCGTGGCCCTTGGCGATGTGCGTGCGCAGCACGCGCCCGGCCTCGTCCCACCGCTTCAGCTCGCTCAGCAGCCGCAGGATGGTGATGCCTTCCCACTTGTCGAGGTCGGTGCCGCCGAAATGGCGCTGGTAGATCTCCTCCGCGCCGTCGGTGTTGTCGGCGTAGCAGTAGTATTCGAGCTTCCGCAGCAGGGTCTCGCGGCTCGTGCCGAAGGGGGTGCGGGCGATCTCCTCGAACAGCGCGCCCAGCTCGTCCCAGCGGCGGCTGTGCAGCAGGTGGTAGATGCGCGCCTGCACCACCGCGTTGCTGCGCAGGCCCTGCGCCTCGAGCAGGGCGTGGACGCGCCCCAGCAGCCGCCCGCGCGGCCCCACCGCGGCATCGCCCGGCACCGTCACGCGGAAGATCGCCTCCGCCAGCAGCCAGTCCGCCAGGTTGCGCGCCTCGGGGTGGTCCAGCATCGCATCCGCCGCCGCGGCGTCGCGGCGCCAGACGGCCAGCCGGAAGGCGGGCGCGAAGAGCTGCGGCGGCAGCGGCTCCGGCGCCGCGGCCAGCCGCGCCGCGGCCGCATCCAGCGCGTCGCTCTCGATCAGGCGGTTGAGCACGACCGCCTCCGCCACCGGCTCGGTGCCGGCCAGCGGGGGGATCCCGGCCAGCACCGCGGCGGCGCGCGCCTCGTCCCGCCGCAGGTGGTGGTAGCGGCTGAGCGCGACGCGCGCCCAGGTGCTGAGCCCGCCGGCCGTCGCCGCCTCCAGCTCCGCCGCATAGGGGGCGGCGGCCTCGACGTCGCGCCGGTCCAGCGCGCCTTCCAGCAGGCGCAGCACCACCAGCGTGCTGCGCACCCCGCGGGCGTGCAGCAGGCGGTAGACCACCTGCGCCTCCTCGGCGCGCATGCGTTCGTGCAGGGCGTGGTTCGCGGCCTCCAGGCGGCCCTCGATCTCGGTGCGCGTCGCGGCGTCCAGGTCGAAGGGCGTCTCCAGGAACACCGCCGCAGCACGGGCGGCGCCGGGCGCATCGCCCGCCAGGCCGCGCGCGATCGCCAACGTCAGCGCGGCGCGCGCGCGCAGGGGCGGGTCCGCGTCCAGCGCGTCCTGCGCCGCGGCCTCCACCGCGGCGCGCGCCGGGGGGGCCAATCCGCGCAGCAGCGCCTCGGTCCCGGCATGGCCGAGCCGCGCCACATCCGGCAGGCGCGTCGCCCCGGCCTCGGGCGGGGTTTCCGCCGGCGCCGCGACCAGGCCGAGTTCGCGCCGCAGCGCGACGAGCCACGCCCGCGCCTCGGCCGGCAGGGCGTCCTCCGCCGCCTCGAAGCGGGCGGAGGGGAGGAGCCCCTGCCGGAAGCCGATCGAGACGAAGTGCCGGTACAGGTCGCGCGCGCCGGCGGCGCCGCTGGCGGCGGCGTAGTGGGCGCGGTCGAACCAGGGGTTCGGCGCATGCGCGTCGCGATGCGCCAGGTAGTGCGCCAGCGCCGCTGCGCCGGGCGGCGTGGCGTGCGCCGCGGCGTACCAGGCCTCGTCGAAATGCGGGCCGGGCAGCCTGCCGGCCCCTTCGCGGATGGCATGCAGCAGCGCCCCCGCGGGCGTGGGCAGCCCCGCCGCGGCGGCGTAGCGGGACGGGTCGAAATAGAAGCTGGGCCGCGCGCCCGCGGCCTCGCCCCGCCGGATGTAGTCCAGCAGCGGCGGCATGCCCGGGTCGAACCGGGCGCCTTCGGCCGCGCGGTACCACTCGGCGTCGAACAGGCCGGACCCTTCGATCGCGAGGTAGTCGTTGACGTAGCGGAAGGGCGGGATCAGGTCGCCGGCGGGCGCGCCGAGCGCGAGGCGCGCGATCTCGCCCAGCTTCAGCGGGTCGCACACCACGGGCACCACCGCGCCCGTGGCCGCGACCACGACCTCGACCGGCGCGTCGGGCGCGGCATCGGCCAGTTCCCTCAGCGCCGCCCGGTCGAAGCGGCTCCAGCCGATGATGAAGCCGCACTGCGTCAGCCGCCCGACCACTGCGTCGATGTCCGGCCGGTCCATGATGCAGGGGGCCTCGGCCAGGACACGGCCGCCGGAACGCGCCTGCAGCCGCAGCGGCAGGCCGGGGCTCGCTGTGTCCAGCGCCCAGCCGCGCAGCCCGCAATGGGGCTCAAGGTGGTCGACCGCGCCCGCATAGCGCTGCCGTTCGTTCGCGATGTAGGGCAGCACCCGCTCGGCCGGGCCGGGCACGCGCCGGCCGGCCGCGACCGTCAGATCATCCGGCATGGTGCCGCCTCGGGATCACGATGTTGTGATGGAAGGGGTGAGAGCTGCCCGTCGGACCCTGCGGGGACCGCGCGCGACGTCCAGTCCAGCACGCAGGGTGGAACATACCGGGTCTTGTTCAATCATTCGGGGCGCCGACAGACATGTGCCAGCCCGGGCCATGATGCAAGCGGAAAGGCCATGCCTCATGCCCCGTGCGGAGCATATCCGAACAGGCGGAGCTCCTCGGCGAGGATGCCGTCCAGGGCGTCGATGGTGGCGGGGTCCAGCTTCTCCCGGTGGTCGCCCGGGACGACCTTGCGGACGAAGCGCGTCGGGTTCTCCTCCGCCGGGATCACGTCCGCCCAGCCGAGGATGAGGCTGATCTGGTGGTCCGTCGCCGTCCAGCCGAAATGCTCGCAGAGGTCGCGCAGGAAGGCGCCCTTGTCGATGATCGCGCTCTCGTAGCGGTACAGCTTCAGGTTGGGGTTGCCGAGGAAGGGGCGGTATTCGCGCAGCGTCTCCCGCAGGGCCGGCGCCATGCGGCGCACATATTCCGCCACCGGCGCGCGCAGCGCGGTCGCGCGCTGCTCCAGCATCAGGTCGCGCGCCTCGCCCCCGGCCGGGACCGAATGGGAATAGGCGTTGGAGAAATACTCGCTCACCAGCGCGTCGCGCGGGTCGCGCACCAGCAGCGCCGCCCGCCCCGCGCGCAGCAGCGGATGGCCGGCGATGGCAAGCGGCGCGTTGCGGAAGCCGCCATAGAGGTTGCCGCCCGCCAGCAGCGCCCCCATGCCCGGGTCGCGCTGCCAGGCCGGCACGGCGACGCCCGTCTCGAACAGCTTTCCCGCCACGTCCACGTAGTTGACGCCGTTCATCCCAGCCAGCGCCGCGCCCATCGCGTTCATGATGGAGCTGCCGGACTTGCGCACGCCGAACAGGAACCAGGCGGGGCGCGGATCGTCGCGCCGGATCCCGAAGGACGCCCCTGCGAAGGTCAGGGTGGCGAGATCGGGCATCGAGCCATTCTCCGTTGCCGCGCGGGCTCGTCGCCGCGTGGCCATTGATCCGTCAGGCCGCCTGCATGATCCGCCCCGATGGGTGACGGCCGGGATCCGGCGGGGCCGGATGGCGGCGGGGGGCGACGCAGCGGCCGCGCCGGACCCTGCGGGCCGCACGATATTCCCGCCCAGGCCGCGCGATCAAGCCATGCGCCGGGGGCGTACAGGCAAGGGGGCCGGGCCGCGACCCCTGTCGCGACCCGGCCCCTGGCGAGGAGAGGCCCGGCGCCTGCGCGCCGGGCCGGATGCCGCCCGGTTCAGACCGAGTAGTACATCTCGAACTCGACCGGGTGCGGGGTGTGCTCGAACTTGTACACCTCGGACCACTTCAGCTCGATGTAGCTCTCGATCTGGTCCTTCGAGAACACGTCGCCGGCCAGCAGGAAGTCGTGGTCGGCGGCAAGGGCGCCGAGCGCCTCGCGCAGGCTGCCGCACACCGTCGGGATGCCCTTCAGCTCCTCCGGCGGCAGGTCGTACAGGTCCTTGTCCATGGCGTCGCCGGGATGGATCTTGTTCTTGATGCCATCGAGGCCCGCCATCAGCATCGCCGCGAAGGCGAGGTAGGGGTTCGCGCCCGGATCGGGGAAGCGCACCTCGACGCGCTTGGCCTTCGGGCTCGTCGCATAGGGGATGCGGCAGGAGGCGGAGCGGTTGCGGGCCGAATAGGCCAGCAGCACCGGCGCCTCGAAGCCCGGGATCAGGCGCTTGTAGGAATTGGTGGTCGGGTTGGTGAAGGCGTTCAGCGCCTTGGCGTGCTTGATGATGCCGCCGATGTAGTAGAGCGCCATCTCGCTGAGGTCGGCATAGCCGTTGCCCGCGAAGACCGGCTTGCCGGCCTTCCAGATCGACTGGTGCACATGCATGCCGCTGCCGTTGTCGCCGTAGATCGGCTTCGGCATGAAGGTCGCGGTCTTGCCGTAGCTGTGCGCCACGTTGTGCACGCAGTACTTGTAGATCTGCATGTGGTCGGCCTGCTGCACCAGCGGGCCGAACTTGGTGCCGAGTTCATGCTGGGACTGCGCCACCTCGTGGTGGTGCTTCTCGATCGCCAGGCCCATCTCGCCCATGGTCGACAGCATCTCGGCGCGCAGGTCGCTCTCGCTGTCCACGGGGGGCACCGGGAAGTAGCCGCCCTTGACCACCGGGCGATGGCCCATGTTGCCCTCGGGGTAGTCCTTCATGCTGGCGCCCGGCCCCTCGACGCTGTCGAGGCTGTAGTGGCCGAAATTGCCGCCCGTGCCGAACTTCACGCTGTCGAACACGAAGAACTCGGCCTCGGGGCCGAAGAAGGCCGTGTCGCCGATGCCGGTGGACTTCAGGTAGGCCTCGGCGCGCTTGGCCGTGCTGCGCGGGTCGCGCGAGTACATCTGGCCCGTCGACGGCTCCACGATGTCGCAGAACAGGATCATCTGCGGCTTGGCCGAGAAGGGATCCATCACCGCGGTCGCGGCATCCGGCATCAGGATCATGTCGGACTCGTTGATCGCCTTCCAGCCGGCGATGGACGAGCCGTCGAACATGATCCCGTCCGTGAACATGTCCTCCTCCATGGTGGAGACATGCTGCGCGGTGTGGTGCCACTTGCCGCGCGGATCGGTGAAGCGGAAATCGACGTACTCGACGCTGTGCTCCTTGATCATCTCCATGACCTTGGAGACGGCGGCGCTGGCGCCCCCGGATGCCGGCTTCTTCGCCATCGTGTGCGGTCCTGTTCCCCTGCTCGTCCCGGTCCAGATGCCGCGGGGCGGGGACCGGTCCCCTGCCTCGCGCCCGGTGCCGCCGCGTCCCCCTCGGGGCCCATCGGCGATCCGGCCAGCCGTCCGCGGCGCAAGCGCCGCCCCGGCCCGTTTCCACCCCCGCGCCATGCGGGGGCGTGAAAATCCCGCGGCCCCGGCGGGGCCGCGTGGGCTACACCGCTTCCTCGCCGCGCTCCCCGGTGCGGATGCGGATCACCTCCTGCACGTCGCTGACGAAGATCTTGCCGTCGCCGATCCGGCCCGTGCGCGCAGCGGTGGTGATCGCCTCGATCGCGCGCTCGGCCAGCTCGTCCGGGCAGACCACCTCGATCTTCACCTTCGGCAGGAAGTCCACGACGTATTCGGCGCCGCGATAGAGCTCGGTATGGCCCTTCTGCCGCCCGAAGCCCTTCGCCTCCACCACGGTGAGGCCCTGCAGCCCGATCTCGTGCAGCGCGTCCTTCACCTCGTCGAGCTTGAAGGGCTTGATGATCGCTTCGATCTTCTTCATCGGCTCCGTGCTCCGCCCGCCGGCCGCATGGCCCGCGCGCCGTCCCTCCCCGGAAGTCCAGGCGTCGGGGCCTGCCCCCGCGCCACGCCGCCCCGGCCCGATGCTGCGCGCCGTCCGTCACCCGGCTGCCGCATCTCCGGGCCACCCGGTCGCGCGGCGTCGTTTTGCATGGGGCGTGCCAGCCCGGCAACGCCGCGCGCCGCGGTTTCTCGCGGCCTCGCGACACGGACCGCACTTTTTTTGTGCAAACAGCACGTTTGTTGGGCGTCGGGGTGCCGGGCCGTTGCGCCGCCCGCCTCGCCCCGCCAATATCCGCGCCCCCTGACGCCCCGGACACCCCCGTGAAGCCCCAGAACGACCTGCTCTCCGCCACCGGCACCACCATCTTCACCGTCATGTCGGCGCTCGCGGTCGAGCACGGCGCGATCAACCTCGGCCAGGGCTTCCCCGACTATGACGGCCCGCCGGACGTGATCCACGCCGCCGCCGCCGCCCTGCTCGACGGCCGCAACCAGTATCCCCCGATGACCGGCAGCCCGGAGCTGCGCCAGGCCGTCGCCGCCGCGAATCGCCGCTTCTACGGGATCGAGGTCGACCCGGATGCCGAGGTCGTCGTCACCTCCGGCGCGACGGAGGCGATCACCGCCTGCCTGATGGCCGTCCTGAACCCCGGCGACGAATGCGTGCTGATCGAGCCGCTCTACGACACCTACCTGCCGGTGGTGAAGCTTCTCGGCGCCGTGCCGAAGCTGGTGCGCCTGAGCCCGCCGAGGTGGGAATTGCCGCGCGCCGAGCTTGCGGCCGCCTTCGGGCCGAAGACCAAGGCCATCCTGCTCAACACGCCGATGAACCCGGCCGGCAAGGTCTTCACCGCCGCCGAGCTCGCCTTCGTCGCCGAACTGCTGCAGCGCCATGACTGCTACGCGGTCTGCGACGAGGTGTACGAGCACCTGACCTTCGACGGCTGGAAGCACATCCCGCTGATGACCCTGCCCGGGATGCGCGAACGCTGCATGCGGGTCGGCTCGGCCGGCAAGACCTTCAGCCTGACGGGCTGGAAGATCGGCTACGTCACCTGCGACCGCAGCCTCGCGCCCAACGTCGCCAAGGCGCACCAGAACCTCACCTTCACGACCCCGCCCAACCTCCAGCGCGGCGTCGCCGTCGGGCTCGCGAAGGACGACGCCTATTTCGCGGGACTGTCCGCCGCGCTGCAGGCCAAGCGCGACCGGCTGGGCGAGGGGCTGGCGCGGCTCGGCTTCGGGGTGCTGCCGACGCAGGGGAGCTACTTCATCACCGCCGATTTCCGCCCCCTCGGCTTCGCCGGCGACGACGTGGCCTTCTGCCGCGCCCTGACGGTGGAGGCGAAGGTCACCGCCATCCCGGTCACCGCCTTCTTCGCCGGCCCCGACGCGCCCAACCACTATGCCCGCTTCGCCTTCTGCAAGGGCGACGCGGTGCTGGACGCGGCGCTGGAGCGGATGGGCCGCTGGATCGAGGGGCGGCGGGCAGGGGCGGTGCGCGCCGCGGCCGGTTGACGCCACCACCCCCTCTGGCCTACATGCCGCCCCCTGTGCGGCGGCCTTAGCTCAGTTGGTAGAGCGCCAGGTTGTGGTCTTGGATGTCACGGGTTCGAGTCCCGTAGGTCGCCCCACTCCCCCCACCCCCGATGGCATGCGCCGCAGCTGGCGGCGCAGCGGTGCGGCCTCGTGCAGGGCGGGGCGGGCCCGGCCCTGCGGTGGTGCGCCACGCCGCATGCCCCTATCCTCCCGCGGCAATCCTGGGGGGAAACCATGCAAGTCCGTCTCGATGGCCGCACCGCGCTGATCACCGGCGGCTCCAAGGGCCTCGGCCGCGCCATCGCCGAGCATTTCGTGGAAGCCGGCGCCGCCGTCGCCATCGTCGCCCGCAACCAGTCGGCGCTGGATGCCGCGAAGGCCGGGATCGCCGGCCGTTTCCAGGGCGCGCGCATCGCCACCGTCGCCGCCGATGTCAGCACTGCGGAGGGCTGCGAAGGCGCCGCGCGGCAGGCGGTGGCCGAACTCGGGCCGGTGGACATCCTGGTGAACAACGCCGGCACCAGCCAGCGCGCGCCCTTCCTGCAGGTGGACGACGCGCTGTGGCAGGCGGATCTCGACCTCAAGCTGTTCGCCGCCATCCGCCTGACGCGCGCGGTCTGGCCGGGCATGGCGGAGCGCCGCTGGGGCCGCGTCATCAACGTGCTGAACACCGGCGCGAAGGCGCCCCCCGCCGGCGGCGCGCCCACCGCCGTCTCCCGCGCCGCCGGGATGGCGCTGACCAAGGTTCTGGCCGGGGAAGGGGCGCCGCACGGCATCCTGGTGAACGCCATGCTGGTCGGCATCATCGAGAGCGACCAGTGGGTGCAGCGCCACGCGAAGGACCCGCGCGGCCTGTCGTGGGAGGAGTGGAAGGCCGAGCAGGGCCGCGGCGTCCCGCTCGGCCGCATCGGCAGGGCGGAGGAATTCGCGGCCCTCGCCACGCTGCTCGCCTCCGACAAGGGCGGCTACATCACCGGCACCGCGATCAACGTCGATGGCGGGCGCAGCCCGGTGGTGTGATGCCGAACGGCTTCGTCGGCGGTCCGATGCCGCCCGGCGTTCTTCATGCCGGGCGAGCCGCCGGATGGCGGCCGCGGCAGCTGCCGCGAAGCCGAGGCCGCGGATGCGGCCGCCCGGCGCTTGAGGGGGCGGGAATGCGTCAGCAGTCACGCCGGCCCGCATGATGCCGCCGCGCGCAGGGGGTGGGAAGCGCCTGCGCGCCATGCTAGCCCGCCCCTTTCCCGCCGCAGCCGCGGCGGCGGCTTCGCCTGGGGGTGCTGTCCAATGTCGCGTGAACTGACCGTCGGGATCGCCGGGCTCGGCGCCATCGGGCTGCACCTGGCGCGTGCGCTCGATGCCGGGGTGGAGGGGCTGCGCCTGCATTCCGTCGCGGCGCGAGACCATGCGAAGGCGCGCGCCAACCTCGCCGGCTTCCGCGCCACGCCCCCCATCGTGGGCCTGGCCGCGCTGGCCGAGGCCGACATCGTGGTGGAAGCCGCGCCGGCCTCCGTCTTCGAGGAGGTGGCGACCGCTGCCATCGCGCGCGGGCGGATCTTCGTCCCCTCCTCCGTCGGCGCGCTGCTGCCGCGGATGCACCTGGTGGAGGAGGCGCGGCGGACCGGCGCGCGCATCGTCGTGCCGACGGGCGCGCTGCTCGGCCTCGATGCCGTGCGCGCCGCGGCGGAAGGGGAGGTCGCGTCCGTCACCATCGAGACGCGCAAGCCCCCGCGCGGCCTGGTGGGCGCGCCGCACCTCGAGAAGCACGGGATCGACGTGATGGCGGTGACCGGCGCGCCGCTGCTGGTCTTCAAGGGCAACGCCTTCGACGCCGCGCAGGGCTTCCCCGCCAATGTCAACGTCGCCGCCGCCCTGGCGCTGGCCGGCATCGGCCCGCAGCGCACGACGGTCGAGATCTGGGCCGACCCGGGCGTCACGCGCAACACCCACACCATCCGCGTGGACGCCGCCGCCGCGCGCCTGACCATGACGATCGAGAACGTGCCGAGCGAGGAGAACCCCCGCACCGGCAGGATCACGCCGCTGTCGATCCTGGCCTGCCTGCGCGGGCTGACGAGCACGCTGAAGGTCGGAAGCTGAGCACCGGGGGGCGGTGCCCCCCGGCCGGCCGCCGCGCTATCCGCGCCGCAGCACCGTCTCCGCCAGGGTGGCGAACCAGGACGCGCCGATGGGCAGGATCGCGTCGTTGAAATCGTATCTCGGGTGGTGGACCATCGCGTCCCCCTCGCCCGTGCCGCCGCCGAGGAACAGGTAGGCGCCTGGCTTCTCGTTCAGCATGAAGGAGAAGTCCTCGCCCCCCATGGTGGGCTGCGGCAGCGGGCGCGCGCGGGCTTCCCCCACCACCGCGGCGGCGGCGCGGGCGGCGATGCCGGTGCTCTCCGCCTCGTTCACCGTCGCGGGATAGGCGCGGGTGAAGCTGCATTCGGCCGTCGCGCCCATCGCGGAGGCGATGCCGGTGACGATGGCCTTGAACTTCCCCTCCAGCAGGTCGCCCACCTCCGGCAGGAACCAGCGCGCGGTGCCGCGCAGCGCGACGCTTTCCGGGATGACGTTGAAGGTGTGGCCGCCTTCCATGTGCGCGATGGTGACCACGCCCGCCTCCAGCGGGTTCACGTTGCGCGCGACGATGCTCTGCAGCGCGGTGACGACGTGGGACGCGATCAGGATGGGATCGACGCCGTTGTGCGGCATGGCGCCATGCGCGCCGCGGCCGGTGATCCGCGCCTCCAGGTTCGCCACCGCCGCCATCACCGGGCCGGGCGCGTGCAGGAAGACGCCTTCCGGCGCGCCGGGCCAGTTGTGCAGGCCGAAGATGCGGTCCATCGGGAAGCGGTCGAACAGGCCTTCCTTCACCATCACCTCGCCGCCCGCCAGGTTCTCCTCGGCGGGCTGGAAGACGAGGTAGACGGTGCCGTCGAAGTTGCGCGTCTCCGCCAGGTATTTCGCGGCGCCGAGCAGCATGGTCGTGTGCCCGTCATGGCCGCAGGCATGCATCTTCCCCGGCGTCTTCGAGGCGTAGGGCTTGCCCGTCTGCTCCTCGATCGGCAGCGCGTCCATGTCCGCGCGGAAGCCGACCGCGCGCGACGATGCGCCCTGGCCGCGGATCACGCCGACCACGCCGGTCCGCGCGAGGCCGGTCACCACCTCGTCGCAGCCGAATTCGCGCAGCTTCGCGGCGACGATGCCGGCGGTCCGCACCTCCTCGAAGCCGAGTTCGGGGTGTTCGTGGAAGTCCCGCCGCCAGGCGGTCATCTCGGGATGGAATTCGGCAATTCGGTTGATGACGGGCATGTCGGGGCCTCCGCCGGGTGTTCGGCGGCTGTGTGCGGCGGGGCGGGCGGGGATGCAAGGGGCGACGCGCCGAAGGTCAGCGCCAGGCCGCGCTCCAGCGGCATCCCCGTCACGCCGAGTTCCCGTCGCATCGGCCCGACATCGAAGGCCTTGTCCTCCAGCAGGCGGCGGATCTCGTCGCCGCGGATCCGCGGCAGGCCGGGCAGCAGCCGCGCCAGCGGCGCCAGCGCCCGCAGCAGCGCGCCCGGCAGCGGCACCACGGGCGGCGGCCGCAGCCCGGCGGCGCGCGCCACGGCGGCGGTGAAGTCGCGATAGGGCAGGGGCGCCGGCCCCGCCACCACCAGCGCCCGCGCCGCGTCCCATTCGCGCGCCAGCGCCGCCAGGATGCAGCGCGTCAGGTCCGCCTGGTGGATCGGCTGCACCAGCGCCCGCCCGCCGCCCGGCAGCGGCGCCACGGGCAGGTGGCGCAGCAGCGCCGCCAGGCGCTGCACGTTGTCCTCCCCCGTCGCGCCGTAGATCATCGTCGGGTGCAGCATGACGCCCCGCCGGTCCGAGCCGAGGAAGGCGGCCTCCCCCGCGCGCACCCCATCCCCATGCGCGTCCCGCCAGCGGGAATGGCGCCGGGTTGAGCCGAGCAGGATGAGCTTCGCCGCCGGTGGCGCGGCGGCAAGCAGCGCCGGCGTGTGGCGGGCATGGGCACAGTTCACGATCGCCGTCGCGCCGGCCACGGCCCGCGCCAGGCCCTCCGGCTGCGTCAGGTCGCCCGGCCGGCCGGAGACCGGGATTCCGCAGGCCCGCCAGCGCGACAGGTCGCGCGCCACCGGCCGGAAGGGCAGGCCCGCCGCATGCAGCGCGCGGCACAGCTCCGCCCCCGTGCGGCCCGAGGCTCCGATGATGACGAGCGTTGTCCCGACCTCCCGCCGCCATCCCCGGAACCGGGGGCGGGGCGGCTCAGCCCTCCGGCGGTCGCAGGAACGCTAGATCGGCGCCGAGCGGCGCCTGCGTCACCTGTTCGTGAACCAGCCGGTCCCAGCCGCGTGCGGGCGCGGGGGCGGGCGTCCAGGCGGCGCGGCGGCGCGCAAGCTCCGCCTCCTCCACCAGCAGGTCGAGCCGGCGGTCGCGCACCGACAGGCGGATGCGGTCGCCCGTCTCGGCCAGCGCCAGCGGCCCGCCCACCGCCGCCTCGGGCGAGACATGCAGCACGATGGTGCCGAAGGCGGTGCCGGACATCCGGCAGTCGCTGATCCGCACCATGTCCTTCACGCCTGCCCGCGCCAGCTTCTTCGGGATGGGAAGATACCCCGCCTCCGGCATCCCCGCCGGGCTGCGCGGGCCCGCGCCCTTCAGCACCAGGATGTCCGCCGCCGTCACGTCGAGCGCGGGGTCGTCGATCCGCCGCGCCAGATCCTCGAGCCCGTCGAAGACGATGCAGCGTGCCTCCGTCTCGAACAGGGCGGGGGTGGCGGCGCTGCGCTTCAGGATGGCGCCGTCGGGGGCGAGGCTGCCGCGCAGCGTCACGATCCCGCCCACCGGGCTGACGGGTGCCGCGCGGGCGCGGATGTAGCGGCGGTCCACGAAGTGCCGCCCGTCGCCGATCCGCTCGGCGAGCGTCACGCCGTCGAGGTCGGGCGTGCCGGGATGCAGCAGGTCGCGCAGTTCCCACAGCAGGGCGCGCATGCCGCCCGCGGCATGGAAATCCTCCATGTAGCCCTCGCCGGTGGGCTTCAGGTCCACCAGCACCGGCGTCTCCTCGCTCAGCGCGTCGAGCCGGGCGAGGTCGAGCGCGAGCCCCGCGCGCCCGGCGATGGCGGCCAGGTGGACGACGGCGTTGGTGGATCCGCCGAGCGCCAGCAGCACACGCGCGGCGTTCTCCACGCTCTCCCGCGTGACCAGCGCGGCGGGGGCGACCGGCTTCGCGATCAGCCGCACCGCCTGCGCGCCCGCCTCCTCGGCCATGCGCAGCCGGTCGGCATGGACCGCCGGCGCGCTCGCCGCGTCCAGCGGCATGAAGCCGAGCGTGGCGGCGATGCAGGCCATGGTGCTGGCCGTGCCCATCACGCCGCAGGTGCCCGCGGTGGTGGCGAGCTTGCCCTCGATCTCGCCGATGCGGGCCTCGTCCACCTCGCCCGCGCGGTATTTCGCCCAGTAGCGGCGGCAGTCGGTGCAGGCGGACAGGCGCTCGCCCTCGAAGCTCTGCGCCAGCATCGGGCCGGTGACGAGCATCACGCTCGGGATGCCCGCGCTGACCGCGGCCATCAGCTGCGCGGGGACGGTCTTGTCGCAGCCGCCGACCAGCACGGCGGCGTCCATCGGCTGCGCCGCCAGCATCGCCTCGGTATCGAGCGCCATGAGGTTGCGGTAGTGCATGGAGCAGGGGCTGAGCGAGGGCTCGCAGAGGCTGACGGTCGGGAAGGCCAGCGGCAGGCCGCCCGCCGCCAGCACGCCGCGCTTCACCGCCTCCACCAGTTCGGGCGCGGTGCGGTGGCAGTTGTTGTAGTCGCTGCCGGTGTCGGCGATGCCGACCACGGGCTTGTCCAGCATCGCCTGCGAATAGCCCATCGACTTGGCGAAGGACCGGCGGAGGTAGAGCGCGAAGTCGCGGTCGCCGTAGTTCGAGGTGTTGCGGCGCAGGCCGAGGGGGAGGTCGGTCACTTGCGCTGCCCTCCCGGTGCGCCCTGCACCACGCCGCCGCGGGTCGAGGCGCGCAGCGCGGTCATCAGGGCGGAGACGGTGCCATCCACCTGCGCGTAGCGGTCGGCGGCGCCGACGACGAAGGCGAAGCGCCCGTCGGGCGTGCAATAGATGGTGTAGAGCGTGTCCGAGGCCTGGCCCTGCGGCGCGATCCCCTCGCCCCAGGCGGCGTTCGGCGTGGTGCGCAGGAAGCGCAGCCCCGCCGCGACGATGGCGGCACGGCCATGCTCGATGCAGGCCGCGAGCGTGGTGCCGGGCGGCAGCGGCTCGTGGTTCAGCGCGATCCCGGTGGCCTTTCCGGGCAGGGGGGCGAGCGCCCCGAGGATGCAGGCCAGGGCGGCCATCGCGGGGCGGCGCATGCGGGTCTCCGTCGTCTCGGGACGGGGACGATAGCAGCGTGGCGGCGCGGCGGAAGCCCGGCGCGGCGCCTCGCGCAGGGTGCCGGTAGCATGATACCACAGCCCCGGACCCGGGGCTTTCGCTTGACTTCCGCGCCCCCCGCCCCGATAAGGCCGGCCACGTTCAACCCGGACGACCGGAACGAAGATGCTGACGAGAGAGACCCGCTCGCTGAAGCCGGCGGAGGTTCAGAAGGGATGGGTGCTGATCGACGCGGAGGGCCTCGTGCTCGGCCGCCTCGCGGTGCTCATCGCCAACCGCCTGCGCGGCAAGGGCAAGCCGCAATTCACCCCGCATGTCGATTGCGGCGACCATGTCGTCGTCATCAACGCGAAGAAGGTGCGCGTCACCGGCCAGAAGGCGGAGCAGTCCGTCTTCTACTGGCACACCGGCTATCCCGGCGGCATCAAGGGCCGCACCGTGCGGGAACGGCTTGAGAGCGCGCACCCCGAGCGCGTGATCGAGAAGGCGGTGGAACGCATGATCACCCGCGGCCCGCTCGGCCGGCGCCAGATGCGCAACCTGCATGTCTATGCGGGGCCCGAGCATCCGCACGGCGGCAACACGCCCGCGTCGCTCGACGTGGCCGCGCTGAACCGCAAGAACGTCGCCTCGGGCGGCGCCACCAACAAGGCGATCTGAGCATGAGCGAGCAGACCTCCTCGCCGCGTACCGGCGGCTCGCTGGCCGAGCTGAAGGACCTGGTGAACGCCGCCGGCGGCCCCGCCGCCGCCGCGCCCGCCGAAGCCATGCGCGAGCCGAAGCGCGATGCGCTTGGCCGGTCCTACGCCACCGGCAAGCGCAAGAACGCCGTCGCCCGCGTGTGGGTGAAGCCCGGCAAGGGCAACATGGAGATCAACGGCAAGACCGCGTCGAAGTATTTCGCGCGCCCGGTCCTGCGCATGCTGATCAACCAGCCCTTCCTGGTGGCCGACCGCTACCAGCAGTTCGACGTCTTTGCGACGGTGGTCGGCGGCGGCCTGTCCGGCCAGGCCGGCGCGCTGCGCCACGGCATCTCCCGCGCGCTCACCTACTACGAGCCGGCGCTGCGCCCGATCCTGAAGAAGGCCGGCTTCCTGACGCGCGACCCCCGCGTGGTCGAGCGGAAGAAGTACGGCAAGGCCAAGGCCCGACGTTCCTTCCAGTTCTCCAAGCGCTGACGCCGGGCGGACCGGGCGTCGCGCCCGGCCGCATGGCTGCGATACCAGGGGGGCGGGTCCGCAAGGGCCCGCCCCTCTTGCTTTTCCGGGGCCGCTGCCGCCCCCATCTGTGTGGCGAGAGGACAACGACCATGCCCAAGGGACCCATCCCGAGCGTCTTCATCGATGGCGAGGCCGGAACCACCGGCCTGCAGATCCGCGAACGCCTGGCGCGCTTCCCGGGCCTGGCGCTGCGTTCCATCCCCGACGCGCTCCGCAAGGACCCCGCCGCCAAGCGCGCGCTGATGGCGGAAGTGGACCTGGTGGTGCTCTGCCTGCCCGACGACGCCGCGAAGGACAGCGCGGCCATGGCCGCCTCCCTCGGCGCCGACGCCCCGAAGCTGATCGACGCCTCGACCGCGCACCGCGTCCACCCGGACTGGGTCTACGGCTTCGCCGAGTTGTCGCCGGCGCAGGAAGACGCCATCCGCGGCGCCGCGCGCGTCGCCAATCCCGGCTGCTACCCGACCGGCGGCATCGCCCTGCTGCGCCCGCTGGTGGAAGCCGGGATCCTGCCGCCCGACTACCCCGTCACAGTCAACGCCGTGTCCGGCTACAGCGGCGGCGGCAAGTCCATGATCGCGGAGTTCGAGCCCGCGCGCACCGCGCCGCCCTTCTTCCTCTATGGCCTGACGCTGGAACACAAGCACCTGGCGGAGATGCAGCACTATTCCGGCCTGTCGCGCCGGCCGATCTTCGTCCCCTCCGTCGGCGACTTCGCGCAGGGCATGCTGGTCAGCGTGCCGCTGCACCTCGACCTGCTGTCGGGCGCGCCGAAGCCGGCGGCGCTGGAGGAATGCCTGCGCGCCGCCTATGCGCGCTCCGCCTGGGTGCGGGTCGAGGCGGCGGACCCGAAGGCGCGACTTGCGCCCGAGGAGCTGAACGGCTCCAACTGGCTCGAACTCCGCGTCTACGGGAACGAGGCGCGCGGCCAGGCGGTGCTGGTCGCGAAGCTCGACAACCTCGGCAAGGGCGCATCCGGCGCGGCGGTGCAGAACATCGGGCTGATGCTCGGTGTCGATGTCGCGCCGGCGCTGCCGCTCGCCGCCGAATAAGGGGAGGACCACCTTGGACGACCTGCACCCGCCGCGCGCCCGCGGCCCGGTCCTGCCCTTCGAGGGCAAGCTGCCGGTGATCCACCCCGAGGCCTGGGTCGCGCCCACCGCCGTGGTGATCGGCGATGTCGAGATCGGGGCCGACAGCTCCGTCTGGTACCACTGCGTCCTGCGCGGCGACACCAACGTCATGCGCATCGGCGCGCGCACCAACATCCAGGACGGCTCCATCCTGCACCTGAATGCGGGGGCGGAGCCGCTGATCATCGGCGACGACGTGACCATCGGCCATGCCTGCATCGTCCATGCCTGCACGCTGAAGGACCGCGCCTTCGTCGGCATGGGCGCCACCGTGCTGGACCGCGCGGTGATCGAGGAAGGCGGCATGCTCGGCGCGGGCGGCGTGCTGCCGCCCGGCAAGCGCATCGGCCCGAACGAGCTGTGGATGGGCAACCCCGCGAAGCTGGTCCGCGTGATGGAGCCGGAGGAGCGCGCGCGCTTCGACCGCACCGCGCCGAACTACGTCGCGCTGTCGAAGCGCCACCGAGCCAGCCTCGCGGGAGGTTGACGGCCAGCGCCAGCCTGCGGGCGGGGCGGGTGGCACGTTGGGTCCGGTGACGAAGGAACCCGCCATGCCCCTTCCCCCCCGCACCGCCCTGCCGCGCCGCACCGCCCTGCTGCTGCCGGCGCTGATCGCCGGCTGCGCCGCCCTTCCCGCGCGTGAGGAGGCGACGCTGCCCCTCCCCGTGCAGCGGCCGCGCGGGCCGGAGCCGACGCCGGAGATCATCCTGGCTGCGCAGCGGGCCTTCGTCGATCCGGGCCGGCTGGCCGGCAACCCCGCCGCCGCGGCGGAGGCGCTGTGGCAGCTTGAATACCTGGCCGCCGTGATGGGGCGTGGCGGGCCGGCGCGGGATCTTGACCCGCGCGCGGCCATCCCGCTGCGGCGCGGCCGGGCGGAGGCGCGCGCCGCGCTCGGCCTGCGCGCCGATGCCCCGCCGCAGGCCGCGGTGGATGCGCTGCACGCCGCCGCCACGGCGCTGCGTTCGGGGGACCGCGCCCGCGCGGCCGCCGCCCTCGCGACCCTCGGCGCGGGGGGGGATGCGGTGGACCGCCTGGGCCGGCTGCCGCCCCTGCCCGCGGCGCGGGAGGGGACGGAGGCCGCCTGGGTGGCGCTGCAGCGTCGCGAACCGCTCTTCTTCCGCACCCATGACGTCGATTGAGGCGATGGGGGGTTGAGTCCCGGCCCTCTTGCCGCCAAGGCTGGCGGCCGGAGGGTTCCATGCGCCTGGTGACGCTGCTCTGCTGTCTGACGCTGGCCGCGGGCTGCGCGGAGATGCGCACGCCGCCCGCCTCGGCCCGCATCCCGCCCGCGCTTGCGCCCGGGGCGATCGACCCGGTGCGGCAGATGCTGGCCGAGGCCGCCGCCGCCTTCGCCGATGGCGGGCGGTCCATGCTGGGCGACCCCGCGCGCCTGGCGCGCGCCGCGGCGCAGCTGGAACTGGTGACCGCCGAACTGGCGCGCGACACGCGCTGGGCGCCGCTGCCGGCCGGCGTCAACCTTGAGATGCGGGCCGCCCGCACCGAAATCCGCGCCGCCCTCGGCACCCGCGCGGGGGCCGATCCGGATGCGGTGGCGCGCGCGCTGGCAGCCGCGCAGGCGGCGCTTGCCCGCGGCGACAGGGCGGCGGCCGCGGCGGCGCTCGACCCCGCGCTGTTCGAGCCGGGGGGGAATGTCGTGCTGGCGCGGCTGGCCAATCCCGGCCCGCTGCCGCAGGCCCGCATCGCCACCGCGCTGGCGCAGACCGAGGCGACGGGGCTGGCCGAATCGCGCCTCGGCGGCCTCACCGGTGCGCTCGACCCGGATGCGATGCTGCTCGACCCGCGGCCGGGGATGCGCTTCGGACGATAGGGCGGCCGTTCCCGGCCATACGGAACGGCCTTGCCGGCGATCCGATGGCGGCCGGCGTTCCTCACGCCGGGCGCATCAGTCCTTCGCCTGCACTTTCACGTACTCGCCCGGCGCGTCGCAGATCGGCGCCAGCGCGCCGTCGCCCGGGGTCCGGGCCGGCACCGTCGCCTTGTCGAGCCCGCCGACCCAGCGCTGCCAGTCCGGCCACCAGGACCCGGCGAGTTCTGTCGCGCCCTTGAACCAGTCCTCAGGGTCGGGGGGCAGGTCCTCGTTCACCCAGTGGCTGTATTTCCCGCTTTCCGGCGGGTTCACCACACCGGCGATGTGCCCCGACGCCGCCAGCACGAAGCGCACCTTGCCGCCATAGACCTGCGTGCCGCGATAGGTGGACTTCCAGGGCGCGATGTGGTCCTCCCGCGTCGAGATCATGTAGGTCGGCACCTTGATCTTCCGCAGGTCGAGCGCGACGCCGTCGAGCTCGATCGCGCCGGGCTTAACCAGGTCGTTCGCCTGGTACATCCGCCGCAGGTAGAAGCTGTGCATCCGCGCCGGCATGCGCGTGCTGTCGTCGTTCCAGTAGAGCAGGTCGAAGGGGAAGGGCTCCTGCCCCAGCAGGTAGTTGTTCACCACGAAGGACCAGATCAGGTCGTTGGCGCGGAGCATGTTGAAGGTGGTCGCCATCTCGCGCCCCTCCAGGAAGCCGCGCTTCGACATCTTCTCCTCGAGGCCCTGCAGCTGTTCCTCGTCGATGAAGACGCCAAGCTCCCCCGCCTCCTCGAAGTCCGTCATGGTGACGAAGTAGGTGGCGGAGCGGATGCGGTTGTCCTTCCGCGCCGCCATGTGCGCCAGCGTGCAGGCCAGCAGCGTGCCGCCCAGGCAATAGCCGATGGCGTTGATCGTCTTCTCCCCCGTCGCCTTCTCGATGGCGTCGAGCGCGGCATAGGGGCCTTCGCGCATGTAGTCGTCGAAGCCCTTCTCCGCCAGCTTCTCGTCCGGGTTCACCCAGGAGCAGACGAAGACCGTGTGGCCCTGCTCCACCGCCCAGCGGATGAAGCTGTTCTTCGGCCGCAGGTCGAGGATGTAGAACTTGTTGATCCAGGGCGGCAGGATCAGCAGCGGGCGCTTCAGCACCGTCTCGGTGGCCGGCGCGTACTGGATCAGCTCCATCAGGTCGTTGCGATAGACCACCTTGCCCGGCGTGACCGCGATGTTCTCGCCGACCTTGAACTTGCTGTCGTCGGTCATGCGGATGCGCAGCTGCCCGCGCCCGCGCTCGAGGTCGGCGAGAAGGTTCGACAGGCCCTTCAGCAGGTTCTCGCCGCCCGTCTCGGCGGTGCGGCGCAGGACCTCGGGGTTGGTCATCAGGAAGTTGGACGGGCTCATCGCGTCGACGAATTGCCGCGTGTAGAAGTCCACCTTCTGCGCCGTCTTCTGGTCCAGCCCCTCGGCGCCCTGCACCACGTTGGTGAAGAAGCGCGCCGACAGCAGGTAGGACTGGCGGATGAAGTCGAAGACCTCGTTCTCCCGCCAGGCATCGTCCTTG
Source organism: Falsiroseomonas sp. CW058 (assembly GCF_050563535.1). NCBI lineage: Bacteria > Pseudomonadati > Pseudomonadota > Alphaproteobacteria > Acetobacterales > Roseomonadaceae > Falsiroseomonas > Falsiroseomonas sp. CW058. The sequence continues at coordinate 806 of NZ_JBNXUO010000013.1, read as the reverse complement.
AAGCGGCGGTCGCCCTTCGGCTCCTCGATCACCGGGCCGACGGGTTCGCCCATCATGCGCCGCGCGGTGTTCTGCCACAGCGTCAGGTAGTCCTGCCAGAAGCCGATCTGCGCCTGCATCAGCCGCGCGGGATTGGTCATCAGCCGCGTCGTCATTTCCATGAAGGCGGAACCGATGTTCAGCGGGTCGGGTCCCTTGGCGCCGGATTCCGCCTGGCGCTTCAGGAAATCCGCCACGATGCGCTGCCCGCGCTCCGCGACATCGGCCATGGTGCGGGAGACGACGGCAGGGTCCGGCAGGCGGAAGCTGGTCTTGTCGCCGTTCTGGTCCTGCGCCATGCGCGTCCCGTCCTCAACCGAAGTATTGCGCGAAGCATTGCGGCCCTGTCACGGGGAAGGGGATCGGCCCGCCGAAGGCTGCCACTCGGCGCTTCCGCCGGCCTGCCGTTCGGGCTAACCCTCGACCCGCGAAGGATTGGGAAGCCATGCGCCCGCGTGCCGGACATCACGGGACCCCCAGGCAAGGTATGGGCTTGCGCGCGGGGGATCAAGCACGCGCCCGGCGGGCGCTGGCCGCGCTCGGCCTGTTCGCCGCGCTCGGCGGCTGCGCCGCGGTGCACCCCGACCTCGACGTGGCACGCATGGTCGGCAACGTCTTCGGCGCGCATCTGGAGGGGCGGGAGCCGCCGCCCGGCCTCGACCAGCCCTGGCCCAACCTGGCGAGCGTGCCGGCCCGCCCCGTGCCGCCGGACCCGGCGACGCGCGCCGCCATCTCCGGCGGCCTCGCGGCCGACCGGGAGAGGTCGC
>NZ_JBNXUO010000012.1:0-139601 GCF_050563535.1 Falsiroseomonas sp. CW058 | reverse complement strand
ACGGCGAGGCTGGCGGCGCGGCGCGGCCGCGCACCCGTCCGGGCCAGCGCCGCCGTCCAGGCCGCGGCCGCCGCATCGCCCGCCAGCAGCACCACCGTCGCGCCGTCGAGGCCGGGGAGGGCCGGGCTGGCGGGCAGCGGTTCCACCTCCAGCTCGAGATGGAAGGTGCTGCCTGCCCCCGGGTGGCTGTCCACCCCGAGTTCGCCGCCGAGCAGCAGGGCGAGCCGCCGGCAGATCGCGAGGCCGAGGCCGGTGCCCCCGTAGCGGCCCGCGATCTCCGGCCCAGCCTGGGTGAAGCTGTCGAAGATGCGGGCCTGCGCCTCCGGCCGGATGCCGATGCCGGTGTCGGAGACCTCGAAGCGCAGCCGCACCCGGCCGGCGCCGCCGCCGATGGCGGCGACGCCGAGCGAGATGCCGCCGGATTCGGTGAACTTCACCGCGTTGCCGGCCAGGTTCACCAGGATCTCGCGCAGGTGGCGCCGGTCGGTGCGGAAGCGCGCGGGCGTGCCGGCCGCGACATGCAGGCCGAAGCGCAGCCCGCGCGCGCGGGCCTGCACGTCCACCATGCCCCGCACCTCCTCCAGCAGCTCCGCCAGGTCGCAGGCCTCGGGCGCCACCGGCATCCGCCCCGCCTCGATGCGGGACAGGTCGAGGATGTCGTTGATGAGGTCGAGCAGCGCGCGCGCCGCGCTGTCCACGGTGCGCGCCATGTCGCGCTGCTCGGCGTCCAGCCGCGTGCCGCGCAGCAGCGCGCCCATGCCGATGATGGCGTTCAGCGGGGTACGCAGTTCGTGGCTGACGCCGGCCAGGAACAGGCTTTTCGCCTGGCTCGCCGCTTCCGCCGCCGCCCGCGCGTCCGACAGCTTGCCGATTAGCACGCCGGCATAGGCGGGCAGCACCACCAGCCCCGCCAGCAGGCCAAGGGAGAGATGCGGCTGTTCGAGCCAGTAGGGCGTGCTGAGCACCACCGCGCCGAAGCCCGCCAGCGACAGGACCATCCCGAGGCGCAGCCAGGGCAGGCCGAAGCGGAAGCCGTTGCCGAAGACCACCCACAGGTAGATCGGGAAGAACAGCGCATGCGCTTCCCCGCCCAGGTGCAGGTGGAGGGAGAGGAAGCCGGTGTCGGCCAGCAGCGCCAGCGCGCGCCGCGGCAGGCTCGGCCCCGGCCGCGCCACGATGTGGAGGAAGATGCAGAGCGCGACGGTGCACCACAGCGCCAGCACCACCGCGGCCGCGGCCGGGTTCTCGGGTGGCGCCAGCGCCAGCGCGCCGCCGACCAGCAGCGCGAAGGCCAGCCGGTTCAGGCTCATCTCGTGTTCGCTGTCGGGCCGCCCCCGGAGGCGCCGCAGCAGGCGCCCCGGCGTCACGCCGCCTGGCCCGTCGCGAACGGCGTCAGCCCCGGCGCCAGCTCGAAGGAGGTGCTGACCACGCCCACCACCCGCCCGGCCCGGTCGCGCAGCGGCGCCTTCACCGTCAGCAGCGGCGCCTCGCCGGGCGCCTCCTCGACGAAGGCGGGCAGTTCGCGGCCCGTGGCGAAGACCTCCTGGTCCGAGGCGCGGCTCGCCGCCGCTCGCGCCTGGCCGACGACGCGCGCGATGTCCTGGCCCACCAGCTCCTCCGGCGCGGCGCCGACACGGCGCGCCTGGCGGGTGTTGACGAACAGGCAGCAGCCCGCGCGGTCGGCCGCCGTGATCAGCGCGGGCAGGTCGTCCAGCGCCGGCACCGCGGCCGCCGCCTGCGGTGCCGGCACATCCTGCGGCGGCCGGGCGGTGGCGGCGCGGCGCGGCAGGGCCAGCAGGTTGCGGGCGCGGGCGACGAATTCGACATGATCCACCGGGCTCTGCAGGAAGTCGGTCGCGCCGGCTTCCATCGCGCGCAGCCGGAAGGACCGGTCGTCATAGGCGGTGACGACGATGACCGGCACATCGGCCACCGCGTCGCCCGCGGCGCCGGCGCGCAGGCGCCGGGTGAACTCCGCCCCGTCCATGGACGGCATCCGGTAGTCGGTGATGACGAGGTCGACCGGCGCGGTGGCCAGCCATTCCAGCGCGTCGACCGGGTCCTCGAAGGTCTCGACCACGACGCCGTCCCCGATCAGCGCGGCGAGGCGCGCGTAGATGCTGCGGTTGGTGGCGCGGTCGTCCACGATCAGGATCAGGGGCATCAGGCCATTCCCTCCGCGGAAGGGCGTTCGGGGCCGCCGGCCTCGGGCAGCGGGATCTCGATGCGGCAGACGATGCCGCCCGGCTGCCAGTCCTGCGCGATGCGCCCGCCGAGCTGTTCGCCGATGGTCGCCTTCAGAACGCGAGAACCGAAGCCGACGCGCTCCGGCGGGGCGCCGAGGGCGGGGCCGCCGCTTTCGGCCCAGGACAGCCGCAGCAGGCGCCTGCCGCCCTCGGTGTCCAACCGCCAGTCCACCGCCACGCGCCCGCCGGGCACGCCGAGCGCGCCGTGCTTCACCGCGTTGGTGGCGAGTTCGTGCATCGCCATGGCCAGCGGCTGCGCGACGAGCGGCGCGAGCATCGCGGGCGGACCGTTGAGGTCGACCGTCGGGCCGAGCGAGCCGGTGGTGAGGAAGGGCGCGAGTTCGCCTTCCAGCAGCCCGCGCAGGTCGGCCCCCGACCAGCCGCTCTGCGTCAGCAGTGTCTGCGCCCGCGCCAGGGTGGCCACGCGGCCTTCCACGGCGCGGACATAGGCCGCCTGGTCGGGCGCCCGCGTCAGGCGCAGCACCGCCTGCACCACCGCCAGCGCGTTCTTCGCGCGGTGGTCCACTTCCCGGATCAGCAGGGCCTGGCGCTGCTCCGCCTCCTTGCGGACGGTGATGTCCACATGCACGCCGAGCATCGGGCCCGGGCGGCCCGCCCGGCCCGGCATGCGCCGGCCGCGCCCGATCAGCCAGCGCGTCTCGTCCTGGCCGTCGCGGCCGCGGCGGCCGATGCGGAACTCCGCCTCGTATTCCCCGGTGTCGAGCCCGCGGGCGATGGCGGCGCGCAGGGCGGGCCGGTCATCCGGGTGCACCAGGGCGAGCAGGTTCTCGACCGTCGGCGCGCGGACGGCGTCGGCGTCGGTGCCGAACAGCGCGTGCTGCTCGCGCGACCAGTCCTGGACCTCGCCCGCCGTGTCCCATTCCCAGGTGCCGACGCCCGCGACTTCCTGCGCAAGCCGCAGCCGGCCCTCATAGGCCTGCAGCGCCTCCTGCGCCTCGCTCAGCCCCGCGGCCTCGGTGCAGGCCTCGACCACCAGCGGCTCCCCGCCCTCCGGCGAGGGGCGCAGCAGCCAGGTGGTGGCGACGGTGACCACGCGGCCGTCGCGGCGGCGGTGGCGCAGCTCGCCCTGCCATTCGCCGCCGCGCGTCAGCTCCGCCAGCGCGGCGCGGCGGCCGCCATGGGCGAAGCGCGTGCGCAGCAGTTCCTGCATCCGCTGGCCGACGGCCTCGGCGCTGGTGAAGCCGAACAGGCGTTCGGCCCCCGGCGACCAGTGGCGGATGACGCCGTCGGGCGTCTGGACGACGACGCTCGCGACCTCGGATGCGAGGCGCTGGAAGGGATCGGCGCCGCGCCGCGCATCGCCCGGCCGTGCCGCGCGCGTGATGGCGCGCCAGCCGGCACCGAGCGCGAAGGCCGCCGCAAGGCCGAGCAGGAGGCCGTTCAGCATCGGCAGGCCGCCCGCCACCCCCGCCGTGACGAGGAGCAGGGCAAGGGCGGCCAGGGCTGCGAGGCTGCGATCCGCACTCACGCGCATTCTCCCATCGGAGGCGAGGCGAGGCAGCAGGGGATCGGAAGGCGGGCGGCGTGCGACGGCAATGCAGCAATGCGGCTCTGGCGCCAACTGCAATGGATCGACACCGACGCGGTTCCTCACATCTGCGCGCGCCCATTCTCACAAGAACGTGGCGAAATACAACCAAGAAAAGGCGTGGCGATCACCGGAAGTAGCAATAAAGCGGAACGGTTATTGCTGGACTGACTGTCATCAACCAGGAATTGGGAATCCTGGCGCCAGGGATGCGGCCGCATTGCATGCCCGTCACTGTCGGCACCGCCGGATGCGGCGCCCTTCCCGGTCAGGCGGATTCGGCGCCCCGCAGCCCGAGCCGCCCGAGGCCTGGCAGCTTCAGCGCGGGGCGGCGGATGTCGAAGCCCGCGACACCACCGAGGATGTTGACCTCCACCCCCTCCACCCAGCCGAGCGTCAGCCCGGCATAGCCGCCGAGTGACAGCCGGATCCCGGTGCCCGAGGCAGTGCGCCGCACCCACCGCCCGTCATAGGGATAGTCCTTGCCGATGGCGGTGGGCGGCAACGTCGCCCCGGCATCCGGCACCGCATCCAGCACCGCCGCGACGAAGGTGTTGGAATTCGGGCCGGGCCAGGCGCGGTAGTCGCCGCGGTGGCGCCAGGCATAGGCGTCGATCGCGGCCTGCATGCGCGGGATCATCGCCGCGGCGGCGTCCCCGTCGGCAGCGAAGATCACTTCCGGGCTGCGGCCGAACCAGCGGCCATCGGCCTCGAACCCGTTGACGCGGATCGGCTCGCCCCAGGCGGTGTAGTCGTAGCGGGTATAGGCCGCCGCCCCCTCGGGCTTCAGCACGACCCAGCTGTGGACGGCGAAGATGCCGCGCCAGCGCACCGTCGGCGCGGCGAAGACGCGCACCACCGCGGGCGCGTGCCGGGCGGCGGGCGGCAGGTGGCCGGCGCTGGAGCGGTCCGCGCTCCACCACTCCGCGCCGATGCCGGTGGACTGGTGCAGGATCGCGGCGATGCCGAGCGGCAGGAGGTAGAGCAGCGCGAAGAGCGACAGCACGAGTTTGGGGATCATCATGGAAGGGCGGGATGTTTGGACGCCGCGCCGCCCCTGCAACCCCGGCCGCGCCCGGCGCCCGCTTGCGGCTTCGTGTGGTGACAGGCGCCGCCGGGGCGGGACACTCCGCGCATGAGGCGCCGCACCCTCCTCGCCGCACCCGCCCTCCTCCTCGCCGCGGCCCCGCCGGCCCTGGCGGCGGGGGCGATGGGGCCGCTCACCGCCGCGCCGGGCGGGCGCCACTTCGCGCGGCCGGACGGGCGGGCGGTCCACTTGGCGGGGTCCCACAGCTGGACCAACCTGCAGGACGTCAACGACGCCGATCCGCCCAGGCCCTTCGACAACGCCGCCTATCTCGACCTGCTGGCGGCGGGCGGCCACAACATCATCCGGCTCTGGGCCTGGGAAGCCGCGCGGGGCGGCGGCGACGCCTTCGGCTTCGTCGATCCCCTGCCCTACCGCCGCACCGGCCCGGGCACGGACGCGCTGGGCCGGCCGCGCTTCGACCTGCACGCTCCCGACCAGGCCTATTTCGACCGGCTGCGCGCCCGCGTCCGCGCGGCGGCGGCACGCGGCATCTACGTCTCCGTCATGCTGTGGAACACCTGGAGCATCCACAACTACACCGGCGATCCCGCGAAGAACCCCTGGCCCTTCCACCCCTTCAACGCCGCCGCCAACGTCAACGGGATCGACGGCGACCCCGGCCGCAGCGGCACGGGCCTCGGCATCCAGACGCTGGCGGACCCGGCAGTCACGGCCCTGCAGGAAGCGTATCTCCGCAAGGTGGTGGACACGCTGGGCGACTGCGACAACCTGCTTTACGAGATCAGCAACGAGCCGATCGGCGACGCCGCGACCGAGGCCTGGCAGCGCCATATGATCGCGTCGCTGAACGCCCACCAGGCACGCGGGCCCCGGCGCCATCCGGTCGGCATGACCGCCGGGATCAGGCCCGACCAGGCCACCATCGAGGCCCAGCTCCATGCCAGCGCCGCGGACTGGATCAGCCTCGCCGGCTTCGACACCCACAAGGACGACCCGCCCGAGGCCGATGGCCGCAAGGTGTCCCTGCTCGACACCGACCACCTGTTCGGCATCGGCGGCGACGCGGCCTGGGCGTGGAAGGCGTTCTGCCGCGGCCACAACCTGCTCTACATGGACAGCCTGACCGGCACCGGCATCGCCGGACGGCTGTTCGACGCGCCGCCGGACCTTGCCGCGACCGAGGCGAGCGGCCGGCGTGGCGTCACCGGCACGCGCCTGGCCGCTGACCTCGTGGAGATCGGGCGGATGGCGCCGCGGCGCGACCTCTGTTCCTCCGGCTACGCCATGGCGGAGGAAGGGGAGAGCTGCATCTGCTACGCCGAGGGCGCCTTCACGCTGGACCTGCGGGCCGCCGCCGGGCACCAGATGCAGGGCTGGTGGATCGACGCGGAGCGCGGCGTGCGGCTGGGCACGGAGCGGATCGCGGGCGGCACGGTGCACCGCTTCGCCCCGCCGGCGGGCCGGGCCGCGCTGGTGCTGCGCCGCATGGGATGAGGGTGGGGTCGGACGCCGCGCTCCGGCAACAATCGCGCTTGACCCCTTAATGGACTAACCAGTACATCCACACCCAGCCCGCCCTTGCAGGGAAGCGGCGCGTCGCAAGCAACCAAGGAGGAACCCAGGACATGTCCGTCACCCGTCGCAGCTTCGCTGCCGGTGCGCTCGGCCTTGCCGCCGCCGGCGCCGCGGGGCGCCACGCGGCCGCGCAGGCCCCGGCCGCCGAGCCCTATCCCGGCACCCGCCCGGTCACCATCGTGGTCGCCTGGGCGCCCGGCGGCTCCACCGATTTCGTCGCCCGCGTTCTGGCCCAGGCCCTCTCGCGCGAGCTGGGCGGCAATGTCGTGGTGGACAACCGTCCCGGCGCCTCGGGCACGATCGGCCATGCCTCCGTCGCCCGCGCGCGGCCGGACGGCTACACGCTGCTGCTCGGCGTCAATTCCACCTACGCGATGTCGCGCCACCTGTTCCCCAACCGCGGCTACGACGACGACACCGCCTTCGTGGGCATCGGGCGGATCGCCGTCTCGCCGATCTTCCTCTGCGTGAACCCGCGCATCGGCGTGAACGACATCCAGGGCCTGGTCGCGGCGGCGAAGGCCGCGCCCGGCCGGATGTCCTATGCCTCCTCCGGCGCCGGCTCCTCGGCGCATCTCGCGACGGAGCTGTTCCTGCGCAGCGCGGGCATCCAGGTCGAGAACGTGACCTATCGCGGCGGCGCGCCCGCCGTGCAGGCGCTGATCACCAACGAGGTGCAGGTCGCCATGGTGGACGGCGTGACCGCCCTGCCGCTGATGCAGGCGGGCCAGATCCGCGCCGTCGGCGTCAGCACGCTCGAGCGCAACCCGCTGGCGCCCGAGGTGCCGACCATCGCCGAGAGCGGCTTCCCCGGCTTCGAGGCGACGAGCAACTTCGCCCTCCTCGCCCCCGCCGGCACGCCCGCGCCGATCGTCGCGCGGCTCGCCGCCGCGAAGGATGCCGCCATGCGCAACCCGGAGGTGCTGGACCGGCTGCGCGCCAATTCCATCTTCCCCACCCCCGGCACGCCGGAGCAGTGGCCGGCCTATTTCCGTGCCGAGAGCGCGAAATGGGCCGAGCTGATCCGCGCCCGCGGGATCACGGTGGACTGACCGCACCGCAGCGGCGGCGCGATGCGCCGCCGCTGCGCCTTGATCACCCCCCGATCGACAGCTCGGCCCGCGGCGGCAGGAAGTCGGGCGTGTAGACCTGGTCGGCACGCAGCCTCTCCGGCAGGCCGAAGCTGGATTCCACCGCGCGGATGCCGTCCTGCAGCCGCGCCATGTCCACCGACGACAGGCCGTTGGCGCGCACATGGTCGGTGACCACCACGCGCTGCATGTTCATCTCGTGCCGCCGCGTCTCCAGCGCCACATCCGTCAGCGGCTCCACGCGGCGCAGGATCTGCATCGCCTCGCCCCCGTCGCGCACCTGTTCGCGGAAGGCGCGCATCAGCGCGGCGACGGCGCCGCGGACCGCCTGCGGGTTGCGCTCGGCGAAGGCGCGGGTGGTCAGCAGCGCGCCGCCGTACAGGTTCAGCCCGTGCTCGTAGTACATCATGATCCGCTGCTGCGCGACGGGCAGGCCGATGCCGTCCAGCGCGATGGCGGAGGTGGTGACGAAGCCGGTCACCGCATCCGCCTCCCGCCGGACCAGCATCGGCTCCCGCAGCGCCGGGTTGACCGACACCCAGTTGACGCGCCCCGCATCCAGCCCGGCCGCCCGCGCGAAGGCGGGGAAGAGCTGCCGTCCGCCGTCGAATTCGGGTGCCGCGACGCGCCGCCCTTCCAGGTCCTTCGGCGCCCGCACCGGCCCGTCCGCGCGCGCGATGGCGCAGAGCGGGCTGCGGTCGTGCAGCACGGCCACCGCCAGCAGGCCGCGGTCCGGGTTCTCCGCCATGAAGCGGATGGCCGGGTTCAGGTCGGCATAGCCGAGGTCGTAGGTGCCGCCCGCCAGCGCCACCGGCACCGCGCCGCTGCCCTGCCCGCGATCCACCACGGCATCCACGCCGGCATCGCGGAAATACCCCTTCTCCCGCGCGACCAGCGCGAAGGCGTTGGGCGACTGGAAGGCCCAGTCGAGCACCATCCTGACCCGCGGCGCCGGCGCCTGGGCCAGGGCGGGGCGCGCCAGCAGCGCGGCGCCGGCGGCCAGCGCCCCCCGGCGCGTCGTGGTGAATGCGCGGATCATGCGGTGTCCTCCCGAAGGGGCGCGATGGGTCGAGGCCGACGCTCATGTCCCAAATGCCCGGGCGCGGCAAGCGCCGCATCGGCGTTGAGCCCCCGGCCAAGCAGCCGCATAAGCGGCCATCGGAGGACCAGGCATGCAGCGCGCGGATGACGACCCGGTGGAGGTTGCGGCCGATCTGGCGCGGGAGGTCGCGCCCGACCTCGATGCCATCCTCCTCACGGTCTACCCGGATGCCGATGCGCTGGACACGCTGCGCCCCGGCGAGACGGATGTGGCGACAGCCAATGCCGTCGCCCGCGCGGTCGCCGCGACGCTGGCCGGGGAAGGGGTGGAGGTCATCGTCCAGCGCGCGGACCGGGGCGCCTTCCGGCGCTGGCTCGCCGGGCGGGGGGACAGCCCGCCCGCGCACCATGCCTGGGTGGATCGCGACCGGCTGCTGCGCGGCGCCGACGCCTTCCGCGCGCTGCGCCTGCCCCCGCCGCCGCCCGTCCCGCCGCCGCGCTTCCCCGCCGCGCCCGGCCCCGTCGCGGACGAGCTTCTCGCCACGCGGGAGGACCCGGAGGGCGAGGAGTTCGGCGCCCTCGCCGCCGCGCTGATCGAGGCCGGCCGGGGCGACGTGCTGGACCTTGCGGTCCGCAAGGTCCGCGCGCGGCAGAGCGACGAGAATGCGGCCGACCTTCAGGCGGACCTGCTGGAGGTCGCGGGCGGCGCGGCGATCGGCCCCTCGGGCTGGGCGGAGGTGGTGGCGCTGCCGGTTGCGCTCCCGCCCGGCGCGGTGCCGGACGCCGTCGCGCTGGCCGGGGGGCTGCTCGCCTCCGGCGCGACCGACGCGACGGAGGAGTTGCGCTTCCTGCCCGGATGGCGTGCGCCGGACGCCATCGCGGAGCTGTCGCCGCTGGCGCTCCGCCGCGTCCTGCTGGACCTGGTGGCGGGCCGGGACCCGCGCGACCTGCCGCCGGGCGACACGGACGAGCTGGCGCGCCGCGGCTTCGGGGTGCTGGTCGGCCTCCGGCTCGACTGGGACATCCCGGTCTGGGACGTGATCGCCGCCGAGGGCGGGCTGCCGGAGGAGCCCGGGGAGGATGAGGAGGACACGCCCGAGACGCTCGGCCGCGCCCGGGCCTTCGACCGCTGGCGCGGCCGCGTGGCCGCCGAGCATGGCGGCTGCGTCCCGCTCGACCTGGTGCCACCTTGCGACGTCGCCGCCGCAATCGCGGGCTTCCTGGACGAGGCCGCGGCGGGGGTGGAAGGGCTCGACGAGATCCGGGACTTCATCGAGGCCGCCCGGCGCGAGGCCGGCGGGGCCGAGGTGGTGTGCCGCCCGGCGGTGGTCGGGGAGAGCCTGGAACTCGCCCTCTACACCGCCGAGGGGCGCTTCCTCGACGGCGTGACCCTGCCGCGGGAACGCCTGCCCGCCGCGGCGGCGGACATGCTCGGCCTGCTCGGCAGCTTCGTGCGGCTGGCCGGGGATGCGCCCCGCCGCTGATGCGGCCGGACGGCCCCGCCGGTCAGGCCGGGACCAGCACGGCGACCGGCAGGTCGGACAGCAGGGCGGCGGCGTCGGGCCCGGCCTCGCCGCGTTCCGCGACGCGCCCCGTCAGCAGGTCCCGCCAGCGCGGCGCGGGGGGCGCGGCCTCGGGCAGGGCCAGCGGCGCCGGGCCGGCCAGCGGCCCGCGGGCCGGGAAGCGCCGCGCCACCACCAGCATCGCATCCCCGCCCTGGCTGCGGAGGAAGGCGCAGATGCGGTCCGCCTCCTCGCCCCCCGCCGCGACCGGCGCGTAGTCGCCCTCGGCGAACAGGGCGGGCCGGGCGCGGCGGTGGCCGAGCAGCGTCGCGGTGACGGCCAGCTTGATCCGCCCGTCCTGCCAGTGGTCCCGCATTCCGCGCATCGCCGCGGCACGGTCCCGCGCCAGCGCCTCCTCCACCTCGGCCAGCATCCTGGCGCGCGCGGCGAAATCCACCGGGCGGCGGTTGTCCGGGTCCACCAGGCTGAAATCCCACAGCTCCGCCCCCTGGTAGATGTCGGGCATCCCCGGCAGGGTGAGCTTCAGCGCCACCTGCACCAGGCTGTTCTCCACGCCCAGCCGCGCGACGCGCGCCTGGAAGGGCAGGAAGGCGTCGAGGAAGGCGGGCGGGGCGGCCGGGCCCAGCATGTCGCGCAGGAAGCCCGCCATCGCATCCTCATAGGCCGCATTCGGCGCCGCCCAGCTCGACCGCAGCTTCGCCTCGCGCACGGATTTCCGCATCGCGCCCTCCACGCGCCCTGCGAAGTCCTCCAGCGCCGCGGGTTCGATCGGCGCCTCCGTCAGCTCCGGCGGCCAGGCGCCGAGGACGAGCTGGTGCAGCAGGTACTCGTCGTTGCGGTCGGGCGGGGCCGTGCCCTCCACGTCGCCGCGGCGGGCGCGCAGGATGCGGCTCCAGGTGCGGACCTGGCGTGTCCATTCCTCCGGCATCTCCGCCAGTACGGCCAGCCGCGCGCGCGTGTCCTCGCCGCGCTTGGTGTCGTGGGTGGAGGTGGTGAGCATCGCCGCCGGCCAGCGCCGTGCCCGCGCCAGGTTCGCCTTGTGGAAGGCCGCGAGCGGCAGGCCGGGATGGTCGGGATGGCCGCCCACCTCGTTCAGTGCGACCATGCGGTTGTAGCGGTAGAAGGCGGTGTCCTCGAGCCCCTTGGCCATCACCGGGCCGCTGTATTGCTGCACGCGCATGGCGAAGCGCGTGACGGCGTGGCGGCTGAAGCCGCTGCGCGGCTGCGCCACCAGCGCGGTCGAGAGCAGGCGGTGGAGGAAGTCGAACACGCTCGGGTCCAGGTCGGGCTCGCAGCGCCGCGCGAGCGCCACGGCCCAGTCCAGGTCGCGGCGGTCGGCATCCGTCGGCGCGGCCTCGGCGTCGACATAGGTGCGGTAGACCGGGAAGGCCGCGACGATCTCGCGCAGGGCGCGGCCCAGGATGTTGCGCGTGAAGTCGGCGGTGCGCGGGTTCTGCCGCGCGATGCGCCCGGCGTCGCGCGCCAGCACGTTCAGCTCGCTCGCCATCTCGTTCGCCATGATGCGCAGCTTGCAGGCGCGCACCACCTCGGCGAAGGGCGGCGCCTCGCCGGCGAAGTCGGCATAGGCCGCGGTCAGCGCCGGCTCCCCGGCCGGGTCGACCAGCAGGCCGAGCAGCAGGTTCGCCACCTCGTAGCCGGTCGTGCCCTCCACCGGCCAGTCCTCGCGCAGCGTCTCGTGGCGCGCCAGGATCTTCTCCACCACCAGGTAGAAGGGCCGCGGCGCGCGGTCCCGCAGCCGCGCCAGGTAGCCCTTGGGGTCGAGCAGCCCATCCACATGGTCGATGCGCAGCCCGTCCAGCGTGCCGTCGCGCAGCAGCGCGAAGACGAGGGAGTGGGCATGGTCGAACAGCTCCGGCAGCTCCATCCGCACGCCGGCAAGCTCGTTGATGTTGAAGAAGCGGCGGTAGTTGATGTCGTCCGCCGCCACGCGGAAATGCGCGGCCCGCCAGTGCTGGTCCTGGATCAGCGCATCCAGCGCGCGCCAGCTTCCGGCATCGCCCGGCGTGCCGTTCAGCCGCGCCAGCGCCGCCTCGATCGCGTCTCGCGCCCCCGCATCCTCGCGCGCCAGCGCCGCAAGCCGCGCCTTCAGCTCCCACGCGCGTTCCGCCACATGGGGGCGCCAGTCGGGCAGGCCGGCGAAGGCGTCGCCAAGGCGCTCCAGCGCCGGATGCGCGTCGCCCAGCACGCGGCCGTAGTGCAGAGGGCAGATCGGCAGGCGGTGCGTGCCATAGGCCCAGACGGCGAAGCCGCCATCCTCGGCCGAGAAGCGCAGTTCCAGCTGGCCGCCCTCCAGCACCGTGCCGTACTGGTCGCCGAGGAAGGGCACCAGCAGCTTGCCCGTCAGGTAGCGGCGATCGGGGTCCCAGTCGATGTCGAACCAGCCCGCGTAGTCCGACGCCGAGCCCCATTCCAGCACGTCGAGCCACCACGGGTTGTCGGCGCCGCCCACGCCCATGTGGTTCGGCACGAAGTCGAGGATCTGGCCCAGCCCCTGCGCGCGGAAGGCCGCCACCATCGCCCGGAAATCCGCCTCGTCGCCGAGTTCGGGGTTCAGCGCGGCATGGTCCACGATGTCGTAGCCATGCGTGCTGCCCGGCCGCGCCTTCAGCCAGGGCGAGGCGTAGACATGGCTGACGCCGAGCCGCGCGAGATAGGGCGCGAGCGCCGCCGCATCCGCGAAGCGGAAGCCGGCGTGGAACTGCAGCCGGTAGGTCGCACGCGGGACCGGCACCTCAGCCATGCCCGGCCTCCCCGCGCGCATCCCGCAGCGCCGCGGCCGCTGCCTCGAATCCCGGATGGCCGGCGATGTCCTCCAGCGCGACGGACAGCTTGCGGCGCCAGTTCGGATGCTCGCGGTCGGTGGCGGGGACGTTCACCTGCTCCGGCTCGTCCAGCATGTCGTCGAGCTGCGCGACCGCCAGCAGCGACGCGCTGCGGCCGAGGAAGCCGTGCACGGCGCGGGACAGCGCCGCCATGCCGGGCTCCCCTCCGCCCGGCACGCCCGCCTCGCGCAGCGCCTCCAGCAGCCTCTCGCGCTCGGCCGCGCGCGCCTGCCTCTGCCAGGCCTCCTCCTCCTCGGTCAGCAGGCCGTAGCGGCGCTTGAGGACGATGTCGTGCCCTTCCCACCAGCCGCGCAGCGTCGGCAGGTCGTGGCTGCCGGCGACGGCCAGCGCGACGGGCGGATAGGCCCTGGGCGGGTGGAACCGCCCTTCCCCGTCCTGCTCGAAGGACAGGATGCGGTAGGACAGGATGTTCGCCGCCGCCATCCTCTCGCGGAACCCCGCCGGCACGGTGCCCAGGTCCTCGCCGACGACGAGGCAGCGGTTGCGCTGGCTCTCCAGCGTCAGGATGCCGATCAGGTCGTCGAACGGATAGGCGATGTAGGCGCCCTCGGCCGGCCTGCGGCCGGCGGGGATGCAGAACAGGTGCATGAGGCCCATGACGTGGTCGATGCGCAGCCCGCCGGCATGGCGCATGTTGGCGCGGACCAGCTCGATGAAGCTGCGATAGCCCTCGGCGCGCAGCGCGCGGGGGTGGAAGGGCGGCAGGCCCCAGTCCTGGCCCGCCGGGTTGAAGATGTCACGCGGCGCGCCGACCTGCACGCCGGACAGCACCGCCTTCTGGTTCGTCCAGGTCTCCGCCCCGCCACTGTCCGCCCCGACGGCGAGGTCGCGGTAGAGCCCGACCGCCATGCCGCGCGCCGCCGCATCCGCGGCCGCGGCGCCAAGCTGGCCGTCCGCCACCCATTGCAGCCAGGCCTGGAACTCCACCTCCTCCGCGTGCTCCTCCGCGAAGCGCCGCAGCTCGGCCGAGGCGGGGTCGCGGAAGCCCTCCGGCCAGTTGCCCCACCAGGCCAGCGCCGGGTCCTGCGCCGCGAAGCGGGCGCGCAGCGCGAGGAACAGGCAGCTGCGCCCGAACATCTCGCCGCGTTCCTGGCGGAAGGTGTCGAAGGCGGCGCGGCGCGCGGGCTCCGCGCCCTGCCGGAAGGCGTCGAACAGCAGCCGCAGCGCCCCCATCTTCAGCGCCGTGACGGCGGTGTAGTCCACCAGCGGCGCCGCCCGCGCGGCGTCCAGCCGCCGGCGGAACTCAGCCGAGCCGAGCAGGTCCAGCGCCGCCCCGCATTCCGGCAGCTCCGGCACCGCGGTGACGTCGATGTTCAGCACGTTCAGCAGCAGCCGGCTGGCCGGCGAATAGGGGCTGGCGGCTTCCGGGTTGTCGGGGAACAGCGCGTGCAGCGGGTTCAGCCCCACCACCGCCGCGCCGCGCGCCGCCGCGACCTCCACCACCCCGCGCAGGTCGCCGAAGTCGCCGATGCCCCAGTTCCGCGCGGAGCGCAGCAGATAGAGCTGCAACGCGATGCCCCAGGGCCGCGCCCCGCCCTCCGGCAGCCAGGCGCGGCCCGGCGAGACGACCAGCGACATGGCCGCCCCGCCCGGCCCGACCGACAGGCGGTGGTAGCCGAAGGGCAGGTCGTCCGGCAGCGCCAGTAACCGGTGCTCGACCCGCGTGCCGTCGATCTCCGCCGCCGCGACGGGTTCGAGCCGGCAGAACGCCGCCTCGCCCCGCAGCGCCGTGCCATCCTCCAGCGCGATGGTCCAGGCCACGTCCTGCGTGCCGGCGGGCAGGCGCAGCGCGACGCGCGGCGGCCCGCCGTCACGCCGCAGCACGGCGACCGGGGCCAGCGGCTCGCGCCATTCCTCGCGCAGGATCGCCTCCAGCGCCGCCACGGCCGCCGCCTCGTCCGGGGCGGGCACGCCCATGGCGGCCAGCAGCAACCGCTTCGTCTCCGCCGTGGCGCGGATCAGTTCGCCGCGCACGTCGTGGTATTCCGGCTCGATCCCCATGCGGAGCGCGAGGGCGTCCAGCGCCGGCGTCGTCGTCCCGCTCACTCCCGCCCCTCCTCGATGGCCCAGCGCAGCGACCAGGGACCGAAGCGCCCATCCGCGCCGGGGCTTCCCTCCCGCCACAACTCGCGCCCCGGCAGGTCGAAGCCGGCCACCGCCGCGGCCGACAGGTTGGCGCCGAGATGCAGCACCCCGCCGCCGATGTCCCAGCGCACCGCCACGGCCCCCTCCCCCAGGATGTCGAAGCGCCCGCCACGGCGGATGGCGGCGAGCCGCGGGACGATCTCGGCGTGGCGCAGCGCCAGGATGCGGCGGTACCAGTCCAGCCATTCGGCGTGCGGCGGCCGGCGCGCATCCTCCCACCGCAGCTTCGCGGCCTCGAAGGTCGTCTCCGCCAGCGGGTCGGGGATGCGTTCGCGCGTCGCGGGGTCGGTGAATTCGGGGAAGCGCGCGAATTCCTCGCGCCGGCCGCGGCGCACGGCATCGGCCAGGTCGGGGCCGAAGTCGCAGAAGAAGGGGAAGGGCTGGGTCGCGCCCCATTCCTCGCCCATGAACAGCATCGGCACCTGCGGCAGCAGAAGGCAGGCGGCGGCGACGGCGCGCACCGCCTCGGGCGGGGCGAGGGCATGCAGCCTGTCGCCGAAGGCGCGGTTGCCGATCTGGTCGTGGTTCTGGATGAAAGCGACGAAGGCGGTGGGCGGCAGCCCCGCGCTGGGCTCGCCGCGCGGATGGCCGCGATAGGCCATGTGCTCGCCCTGGAAGGCGAAGCCCTCGGCCAGCGCGCGGCCGAGCTTCACGTTGTCGCCCAGATAGGCGGCGTAGTAGCCGCTGCCCTCGCCGGTGGCCGCGACGTGCAGCACATGGTGCACGTCGTCGTTCCACTGCGCCGTGTGCTGGCGCGGCCGCCCGGCCTCGTCGCGCAGCAGGCGCAATGCCTGGTTCTCCTCGTTCTCCAGCACCAGGTGGATGTGCCGCCCCGGCGCCGCGGCGCGGACCCGCGCGGCGAGTTCGTCGAGCAGGTGGCGCGGCCCGTCGTCCAGGATCGCGTGCACGGCGTCGAGCCGGAGGCCGTCGAGGTGGAACTCCTCGATCCAGTAGAGCGCGTTGTGGATGAAGAAGTCGCGCACCGGCGCGCTGTCCGGCCCGTCGAAGTTGATCGCGGCGCCCCAGGGCGTGTGGTGGCGCTCCGTGAAGGTCTCCCGCGCGACGGCCCAGAGATAGTTCCCCTCCGGTCCGAAGTGGTTGTAGACGACGTCGAGCAGCACCATCAGCCCGCGCGCATGCGCGGCATCGACCAGCGCCTTCAGATCCTCGGGCCGCCCATAGCTTGCATCGGGCGCGAAGGGCAGCACCCCGTCATATCCCCAGTTCCGCGCGCCCGGGAATTCGGCGACGGGCATGATCTCGATCGCCGTGACGCCGAGGCCGACGAGGTGGTCGAGCCGCCCGATCGCCGCGCGGAAGCTGCCTTCCGGGGTGAAGGCGCCGACATGCAGCTCGTACAGCACCGCCTCCTCCCACGCGCGGCCGCGCCAGGCTCCGTCGGTCCAGGCGAAGGCGGCCGGGTCCACCACCTCGCTCGGCCCGTGCACGTCGTCGGGCTGCCGGCGCGAGGCGGGGTCGGGCACGCGCAGCCCGTCCGGCAGCACGAAGCGGTAACGCGTGCCGGCGCGCGCGGCGCCCGCCACCAGCTCGTGCCAGCCCCCGGCCCCGCGCTGCATCGGCAGCGGCACCTCGGCGCCGTCCAGCTCCAGCCCGATGCTGGGGTGCGACGGCGCCCAGAGCCGGAAGCGCACGCCATCGGCGCGCAGCTCCGCCCCGAAGGGCATGCGGTGGATGCGGGCAAGGGGAAGGGCGGAGGGTTCGGGATGCGGCATCCGGCGGGACCAGGAGGACGCCGCGCAAACTGCGGAGCGCGCGGTCCGTTCCGCGCCCTGGCGGAAGAAACCGCCGCGGCGCGGAACGACGGGCGTGGTCGCCTGTTCTGCACCGCCGGAGACGGGAGAGACGGATGGACACGCAAGTCCGGCACGGACCGGGGCTGCTGCGCCGGTCACGCGTGCGTGAGGGGCAGGCCTTCCCGCTGGGCGCAACCTGGGACGGGCTCGGCGTCAACTTCGCGCTGTTCTCGGCGCATGCGACGAAGGTGGAGCTCTGCCTGTTCGACGACGCGGGCGAGCGGGAGCTGGAACGCATCGAGCTGCCGGAATTCACCGATGAGGTCTGGCACGGCTACCTGCCGGATGCGCGGCCGGGCACCGTCTACGCCTATCGCGTCCACGGCCCCCATGCGCCCGAGGCCGGGCACCGCTTCAACCCGAACAAGCTGCTGCTCGACCCCTATGCGCGCGCCATCGTGGGCGACCTGACCTGGGGCCCCGAGGTCTTCGGCTATGTGCTGGAAAGCGGCGACGACCTCACCTTCGACACGCGCGACAGCGCGGCGCTGGTGCCGAAATGCCGGGTGATCGACAGCGCATTCAGCTGGGGCCGCGAACGCGCGCCGGGCGTCCCGTGGGAGCGGACGATCATCTACGAGACGCATGTGAAGGGCTTCACGCGCTGCCACCCCGCGCTGCCGGCGGAGATGCAGGGCACCTATGCCGGGCTCGCCGCGCCCGAGGTGGTGGGCCACCTGCGCTCCCTCGGCATCACCTCGGTCGAGCTGCTGCCGGTGCACACCTTCGCCAATGACAGTTTCCTGCTGGAGAAGGGGCTGACCAACTACTGGGGCTACAACACCATCGCCTTCTTCGCCCCCGCCCGCCGCTACGCGCGGGAGCCCACCTTCGCGGCGCGCGAGTTCAAGGAGATGGTGGCGCGCCTGCACGACGCCGGGCTCGAGGTCATCCTGGACGTCGTCTACAACCACACGGGCGAGGGCAACGAACGCGGCCCGATGCTGTCCTTCAAGGGCATCGACAATGCCAGCTACTACCGCCTGCTTCCCGACCAGCCGCGCTACTACGTGAACGACACCGGGACGGGCAACACGCTGAACCTGTCGCATCCGCGCGTGCTGCAGATGGTCACCGACAGCCTGCGCTACTGGGCGGGGGAGATGCGGGTGGATGGCTTCCGCTTCGACCTCGCGACCATCCTGGGGCGGGAACCGCACGGCTTCGACGAGGGGGGCGGCTTCCTCGACAGCTGCCGGCAGGACCCGCTGCTGTCGCGCGTCAAGCTCATCGCGGAGCCCTGGGATTGCGGGCCGGGCGGCTACCAGGTGGGCGGCTTCCCGCCGGGCTGGGCCGAATGGAACGACCGCTTCCGCGACACCGTGCGCGCCTTCTGGAAGGGCGACGAGGGGCAGGCGGCCGAACTCGCCGCGCGGCTCACCGCGTCCGGCGACCGCTTCAACCGCCGCGGCCGCAAGCCCTGGGCCAGCGTCAACTTCGTCACCGCGCATGACGGCTTCACGCTGCACGACCTCGTCTCCTACGACGCCAAGCACAACGAGGCGAATGGCGAGGGCAACCGCGACGGGCACGAGCACAACCTGTCCTGGAACCACGGCGCGGAAGGCCCGACGGAGGATGCCGAGATCCGCGCGCTCCGCGCCCGGCAGAAGCGCAACATGCTGGCGACGCTGCTGCTGTCCCAGGGCACGCCGATGATCCTGGCCGGCGACGAGTTCGGCCGCACCCAGCACGGCAACAACAACGCCTATTGCCAGGACAACGCGACCAACTGGGTGGACTGGTCCGGCATCGACGGGGAAGGCCGCGACCTCGCCGCCTTCGTCCGCAAGCTGGTCGCGCTGCGCCAGGCCTTCCCGGTGCTGCGCCGCGGCCGCTTCCTGACCGGCGCGGTGAACGAGGACATCGGCGTGAAGGACGTCACCTGGCTGCTGCCGGACGGGTCGGAGATGGATGCGGAACACTGGGACGACCCGGCGACGCGCTGCCTCGGCATGCTGCTCGACGGGCGCGCCCAGGCCACCGGCATCCGGCGCCCGGCTTCCGACGCGACGCTGCTGCTGGTGCTGAACGCGCATCACGACGTGGTGGAATTCGCGCTGCCGGAGCCCCCCGCTGGCCAGCACTGGCTGCTGCTGGTGGACACCCACCGCCCCGCGCTGGACGAGCCGGGGGAGTTCGGCTTCGGCCATCCCTACCTCGTCACCGGCCGGTCGCTGCTGCTGTTCCTACTGCAGCCGGAACGCGGCGGGCGCGCCATCCTCTCGGCCGCCACCGCAGCCCTCCTTGCCGGCGCGGCGCCGCTGCCCTTGCCGGGCTGATCGGCGCGGCCGCGCGGAACGCCGGCGCGGCACGGCCGTTACCGGGGATACCGTGGGCGGGCCTGGGGCGGCCCGGCCAGGCGGGGACGTGACGCCAGATGCAGGGTCGCCGGCAGGACCCATCCGTTCCATCCCGGCGCGAGGGCGGTGCGTCCGCGCACCGGCACGCCGCGCCGCTGGTACGCACGGTGCTGGTGGTCGAGGATGACAGCCTGACCGCGTTGTCGGTCGAGGAGGCCCTTGCCCGGCATGGCTTCGCCGTCCGCGGCTGCGCCGCCACCGCGGCCGAGGCCCTGCGCCTCGCCGAGCCGGACCCGCCGGCCTTCGCCGTGGTGGACATCACCCTCGGCCCGAGCCGGGCGGGGCTGGAGGTCGGCCGCGTCCTGGCGCGCCGCGGCGTGCAGGTGCTCTATGCCAGCGGCTACGCCCTCGGCTTCCGGCAGGAGATGGAGGACTGCGGCGGGCGCGCCTGCCTCCGGAAGCCCTTCGCGGCGGAGGACGTGCCCCGCGCGCTCGGTGTGCTGGAACGCCTCGCCCGCGGGGAGGCGCCGCACCGCCTGCCGCCGAACTTCGACCTGTTCGTGGATTAGGCCCCACCGCCCTGGATCGCGGCGACGCTGCCGTCGTGCCGCAGCAGCCGCGCCTCCACCCCCGGCAGGGCCGCCAGGCTGCGCGCGATGGCGGCTTCCGGCATCAGCGCGAAGGCGGTGGAGAGCGCGTCCGCCAGCGTCGCATCCGGCGCCAGTACCGACACGGCGCGGTGGCGGCGCGGGCTCGTCCCCGTGCGGGGGTCGAGGAGGTGGGTGAAGCGCCCCGCCGCGTCGAAGACGAAGCCGGCATCGCCGGAGGTCGCGAGAGCGCGGTCCGCCAGGTCCAGCTCCGCCCAGGGAAGGCCCGGCCGCCCCGGATCGTCGAGCGCCGCGCGCCAGGGCCGGCCAGAGGGATGCGCGCCGACCGCGCGCGCCTCGCCGAGATCGACCAGCGTGTGCGCGACGCCGCCCTGCCGCAGCAGCCCGACCACCGCATCGGTGACGAAGCCTTGCGCGATGCCGTTCAGCGTCACCGCCATGCCGCGCCGGCCGAGCGCGATGCGGTCCGGCGAGACGGCCATGCGCCTCGCGTCCACCAGCGCCAGCGCGGCCGCCAGCGCCTCGGCCGATGGGCCGGGCGCCGCCGGGCCATGCGCCGCGAAATACTCGCGGTGGAGAGCCCAGAGCGGCTGCACCGTCACGTCGAAGACGCCGTCCGTCAGCGCCGAGACGCGCCGCGCCTGCATCAGCAGCCGCACCATCTCCGGCGGCGGGGGCGCGAGGACGCCGCTGCGGTTCAGCTCCGCCAACGCGCTGCCGGGCTGCCACAGGCTGAACACCGCCTCCAGCCGCGCGATCTCCGCGACGCAGTCGGACAGCAGGCGGCGGGCCCGCGCCGGGTCCTCGTGGTGCAGCGCGATCGAGCCCACAGCCCCCAGCACCCGCCCGGTCCAGGTGGCGAGCGGCGCATCGGCCCGCGTGCGGCCCGGCAGGGCGAACCCGGCCGTGGCGCCGAGGATGCAGAACTCGCGACGGCGCATGGCGGAGCGTCCCTAGTGGTGGTGCCGCGGCGGGCCGCCGGACTGGCGCGGCGCGGCCGGGGCCTCGGTCCCCGTCGCCTGGCCGCCCAGCACCCAGTCGCGCGGCAGGTCGGCGAAGCGCAGCAGCCGGCCGCCATGCTGCGCGGCGAAGCGTTCAGCCGCCGCCTGGTCGGAGAAGGGCACCGCCTCCTCCGCGCCCATGCCGCCGCGGCGGTCGCTGCCGAGCACGAACCAGGCGCGCCGCGCCTCCACCCAGTTCTCGGCGCCCGGGTCGTCCCACTCCGCCGCCCGCGCCATGTCGGAGACGTAGATGGCCTGGATGCCCTTCGCCTCCTCCTCCAGCAGGGTGAAGGCCACCGTGTCCCGCGCGGAGGAGAACCAGACCGGCTGGCTGCGCCCGCGCAGCAGGATCTGCCCCTTCGGCCCGGCGTGCTCCACCAGCGTCATGCCGCAGAAATGGCCCACCGCCTCGCGCGTCAGCGCCACCGGCGGGGGCGGGTTGGCGGCCGCCTTGTCGGCATCGTCGCAGCCCGCCAGCGGCAGGGCGAGGAGCAGCAGAAGGGCGAGGATGCGGCGTGTCACAATTCCCTCCGGGCGAAAAGTGCCATCGCGGCGACGAGCGGCACGAGCGCCCAGGCGGCCAGCGCGGCCAGCAGGACAGGCGGGGTCAGCGCGCTCTCTCCCCCCAGTGCCGCCATGCCGGACAGCATGCGGATGTCGGCGAGGCCGGCCAGGTTGAACAGGCGATAGGCATCCACCGGATTGGCCAGCAGCAGCCCGTCCACCGCGCCCGCCGTCAGCGTCTCCCCCTGGTCGGCGACCAGCAGGCCGAGCAGCGCCATGTCCCACAGCAGCACCAGCAGCAGCCACAGCCCGATGGCGATGCCCGCCGCCGTGCCGCGGTCCCGCACCAGCGCGCTGGCCAGGGTGCCGAGCGCGGCGAAGGCCGCACCGAGCAGGACGGAGGAGCCGAGCATCTGCGCGAAGGCGTGCCATGCCCCGCCGCCGCCCAGGCTGCCTGCCGCCGCCAGCGCCGCGGCGGCCGCGCCGTAGCCCAGCACGGTGGCCAGCGCCAGGATCGCTACCTGCCCCAGGAACTTGCCCGCCAGCACCTGCCAGCGCGTGACCGGGTAGGTCAGCAGCAGCAGCAGCGTGCCGCGCTCCGCCTCTCCCACCACCGCGTCGTGCGACAGCAGCAGCGCGATCAGCGGCAGCAGGAAGATCGACAGGCTGGACAGGCTGACCACCACCACCTCCAGCGCCCCCGCCCCCACCCGCCCCGCCGGCGCCGCGCCGAGGAAGGCGAGCGTGAGCGCGAGCGCAGCCAGCAGCAGCGTCGCCGCGACGACCCAGCGGTTGCGGATGCCCTCCAGCACCTCCTTCCCGGCGATGAGCAGCACGGCCCTCATCGCCGCAGCTCCGCACGGCTGCGCAGGAAATGGCCGTAGAGCTCGTCGAGCGAGGGCTGCACCAGCTCGATGTCGCGCACGCGCGGGTCCGGCGCGGCCTGGCGCAGCAGCGGCAGCTTGCCC
Organism: Falsiroseomonas sp. CW058; assembly: GCF_050563535.1. NCBI lineage: Bacteria > Pseudomonadati > Pseudomonadota > Alphaproteobacteria > Acetobacterales > Roseomonadaceae > Falsiroseomonas > Falsiroseomonas sp. CW058. The sequence continues at coordinate 117,318 of NZ_JBNXUO010000012.1, read as the reverse complement.
TCGGAGGGGATCGTGAAGTCCAGCAGCTCCGGCCCGGCACGGCGCGCATCGCCGGGCACCCAATCGGGCACCGCGGCCCCGGCCAGGCGGACCCGCACGCGCACCGGCAGCGCGGCCAGGCCCCGCAGCTCCGACATGCCGCCATCCGCCACCAGCTCGCCTCGGTCGAGGATGACCACCCGTTCCACCCGTCCCTCCAGCTCCTCCAGCGCGTGGGAGGACAGCAGGATGGTGGTCCCCCCGCCCGCCAGCTCCGCCAGCATCTCGTAAAGCCCCTGCCGCACCGCGGGGTCGAGCCCGGTGGTCGGCTCGTCCAGCAGCAGCGCGCGCGGGTTGCCGAGCATCGCCTGCGCGAGGCCGAGGCGCTGGCGCATTCCCTTGGAATAGCCACCGATCCGCCGCCGCGCGGCATCCGCCAGCCCCACCTTATCCAGCAGCGCATCGGCGGTGGACGCCGGCTCGCCCTTCAGCCGGGCGAGGAAGCGCAGCACCTCCCGCCCGGTGAGGGCGGGGTTGAAGGACACGTTCTCGGGCAGCCAGCCGAGCCGCCGGCGCGCGGCGGCGGCGCCATCGGCCGGGTCCTCGCCCAGCACGCGCAGCCGCCCCGCGCTCGGCCGCACCAGGCCGAGCATCAGCTTCATCAGCGTCGTCTTGCCCGCGCCGTTGTGCCCGACCAGCGCGACGCGCGATCCCTGCGGCAGGCTGAAGGACACGCCCTTCACCGCCTGCACCGCGCCGTAGGTCTTCGCCACGCCCTCCAGCTCGATGACCGGCAGGTCCGCCTTCATGGCGCCCATCCGAGGCCGGCGGCCGGCGGCGGCGGCGGCGAGACCAGCGGGCGGCTGTCCACCAGCCCGCCGGGCAGGATCGCGGGGAACTGGGACTGCGCCCAGCGCAGCACCTGCACCGCCGGGCTGTTCAGCAGCAGCTTCGCCCGCGGCGCGGTCCACAGCACCCGGTCCACCAGGTCGTTCGGACGGTAGGCGGCATCGGCGATGCCGTCGCGGTCCAGGTCGAAGGCGGGGTTGTCGGACCAGTAGTTGCCGGGGCCCGCCGCCGACCAGTCCAGGTGCCGCGTGCCCACGTATTTCACCTGCGCGCGGTTGCCGATGAAGGCGTTGCCGGTCACCGTGTTGCCCTCGGACCCGGCGGTGAAGTGCACGCCGATGCCGCAGCCCTCGAAGCGGTTGCCGGTGAAGCGGTTGCGGTTGGCGTTGTAGATGAACACGCATTTGCCCGGGGAGGGCCCGTCCTCCTCCACCGCACCGGGCACGGCGTGCTCGCGGTCCAGTTCGGCGGCGGCGCCGCGGGCGGCACGCGGGCGGCCCACCACCCAGTTGCCCGTCACCTCGGAGGCGTTGGCGTAGTTGAACAGCAGCCCGTGGTCGCGGTCGCCCTCCGACCGGTTGCCGCGCACGACCAGGCGCTGCGAATACATGATGGCGTAGCCCGCATGGTTGCCGGAGGAGAGGTTGCCGCTCACCTCGCTGTCGTTCGTGTACATGTAGTGGACGCCGAAGCGCAGGTCGCGGAAGCGGTTGCCGGCGAAGACGTTGCGGCGGCTGACGCGCACGAAGATGCCGTCGCGCCCGTGGCGGATGTCGTTGCCTTCCACCCGCGCGCCGGGCGCGTTCCAGACCGACACGCCGTCGCCGCGTTCCGACATGCGGCCATCGGCGCGGCCGGCGATGACGTTGCCGCGCACCACCGCGCCCGGCGCGCCGTGGACATAGACGCCGAACAGGTTCCCCTCCATGCGGGAACCCTCCACCACCGCGCCCTCGGCGGACTGCGCGAGGAAGACGCCGCTGTCCATCCCGTCGAGGCTGGAGCCGGAGCCGCGCAGCACCAGCCCGCGCACCGCCGCGCCGGGCGCGGTGACGGTCACGACGCTGCCCCGCCCCGGCCCTTCCAGCACCGCGCCTTCCCGCCCCGCCAGCACCACAGGCCGGTCGAGCCGCACCGGCCCGCGATGCAGGCCGGGGAGAAGCTCCACCACCTCCCCCGGCGCCGCCGCCGCGACCGCGGCCGCGATGTCCCCGCCCGGCGCGACCTGGCGCGCCGCGGCGGGTGCCGCGGCGGCCAGGAGCAGGCCGAGCAGGATGGCGCGCAGGGTCACGCGCTGCGCGCCTCCACCAGCAGGCGCCCCTTCATCTCCATGTGCATGGCGTGGCAGAACCAGGTGCAGAAATACCAGTGCACGCCCGGCCGTTCCGCCCTGAAGGTGACGGAGGAGGTGGCCTGCGGCTGGATCTCGATGCTGATGCCGTAGTTCACCACCGCGAAGCCGTGGCACAGGTCCTCCACGTCGTCGACATTGGTGACGTAGATCGTCACCTCGTCGCCCTGGCGGACGCGGATCTCCTCGAGCCCGAAGGTCGGCGCGGTGGAGGTCATGTAGACCCGCACCTTGTCGCCGTCGCGGACGATCTTGTTGTCCGCCATCAGGTCCACGCCGTCGGTGCGGGCCTGGTTGCGCGCATGCTCGAAGAACGGGTCGTCGCGGTTCCAGCGATGCACCGGGTTGATCTTGGACCGGTGGACGATGGTCGCGTCATGCGGCTCGGCGTAGCTCGGCCCGTCATGCACCAGCACCATCCGGTCGCCCGAGATGTCGATGAGCTGGTCGTTCTCCGGCTTCAGCGGCCCGACGTTCAGGAAGCGGTCCTTCGAGAACTTGTTCAGGCTGATCAGCCACTTGCCGTCCGCCTCCTTGGTCTGGCCCATGGAGGTGTGGTTGTGGCCGGGCTGGTAGTGGACGTCGATCTTCTGGATGATCGGGTTCACCCTCTCGCCCCGGAAGGCGCGGCGGGCGGCGTCGATGTTCCACTTCACCACCTGGCTGTCGATGAACAGCGTGGTGTAGGCGTTGCCCTTCCCGTCATAGGCCGTGTGCAGCGGACCGAGGCCGAGCTCCGGCTCCGCCACCACCGTGTCGCGCGGCTGGATCTTGTCGTCGAACAGGTCGTCGAAGCGCCGCACGTCGAAGACGGTCGCGGTCGGCGACAGCTTGCCGTTCGCCACCACATGGATGCCGTCGGGCGCGGTGTTGATGCCGTGCGGGCTGTTCGGCACCGGCACGTAGCGGGTCAGCGGCGATCCCTTCGTGCCGTCCAGCACCGGCACGCCGCCGATGGTGCGGAAATCGCCGCGGCGCACCGCCTCCTCGATCCGGCGGAGGTTGAAGATCACCACCCAGTCCTGCTCGGCCGCCATCATCTCGGCCAGCGTCACGCCGCCTTCCGAGTTGTAGCAGGTCGCGAAGGCGTATTTCCCCTGGTAGTCGGCGTCGGTGTTGTCGAGGTTGCCGTCGACGATGATCTGCCAGGCGACCTGCATCGTGTCGCCGTTCACCGCGGTGAAGATGGACCGGTATTCCTGCGGCTTGTCGAGGTCGCGGCCGTCGTTCGGGACCGGCACCCGGTCCTCGCCGTTGCAGAAGACGTAGCCGGTGCGCGGGTATTTCTGCACGCGCAGGCCGTGCACCGTGTGCTGGTTCGGCAGCTGGATGATCTTGTCGCAGCGCATGACGTCGAGCCGGATGCGGGCGACGCGCGTGTTCAGCTTGTCGTTCACGAACAGGTAGCGGCCGTCATAGGTGCCGTCGGTGAAGGACAGGTGCGGGTGGTGCAGGTCGCCCGCGTCGTAGGTGACCCTGCCGATGCGCCGCAGGTGGTCCTTCGATTCCTCGGTCAGCCCCTCGGTCAGCACGCGAAGGCTCTCGTTCGTCTGGCCCCAGCCGGTCGCGCTGTCGCGGTTGAACACCGGCACGCGGATCAGCTCCCGCATCGACGGCAGGCCGACGATGCGGACCTCGCCCGATTGGCCGGAGGAGAAGAACACGTAGTACTCGTCGAGCTCGCCCGGCTTCACCTCGTAGCTCTGCTGCGGCGGCCGCGCGGGCTGGCGCAACTGGGCGGGCTGCTGGCGGCCCTGCGCCTCGGCGGTGTTGCTGCCGAAGGGCGAGAAGGCCGCGCCCCCGGCGACACCGGCCGCGCCCGCCGCCGCGGTGGTGCCGAGCAGCCTGCGGCGGTTCACGCCATGGTCCTTCGCATCGTCCGACATGTCTCGTTCTCCTTCCTCGAATGCCCTTGGGCTCAAATACCCTTGGCCAGGGGCGGCGCGCCGCCCTCGGCCCCGGTCCGGGTGATGACGGTCTTCGGCGGCCCCTTGCCCGCCGGCGTGCCGGGCGGGGAGGACAGCGCCTCGCGCCGGTCGCGCTTCAAGCGCAGCTGGATGTTGTGCGGGCAGCGGTCCTCGGCCCGGTACAACTCCTGGCAGTGCATGCAGTAGATGCACTCGTTCGGGTTGATGTTGCCCTCGGGGTGGATGCTCTGCACCGGGCATTCGCGGGCGCAGCGCTGGCAAGGCGTGCCGCATTCCTGCCACCGCTTCAGCCATTCGAAGGTGCGCATCCGGCCCGGGATCGCGAGCGCGGCGCCGAGCGGGCAGAGGTAGCGGCAGAAGAACCGCTCCACGAACAGTCCCGCCGCCAGCAGCCCGACGGCATAGAGCACGAAGGGCCATTCGCGGACAAACTTGAGGATGATCGCGGTCTTGAAGGGCTCCACCTCGGCCAGCTGCTCGGCCAGCGCGACCGAATGCATGGACACGCCGAACAGCCCGAGGAACACGATGTACTTCACCGGCCACAGCCGCTCATGCAGGCCCCAGGGCACGGCGAGCTGCGGCACCTTCAGCTTCTGCGCGACATTGGCCAGCAGTTCCTGCAGCGCGCCGAAGGGGCAGAGCCAGCCGCAGAAGACCCCACGCCCCCAGAAGATCAGCGCCGCTGCCACGCCGCACCACAGCAGGAAGATCAGCGGCGCGGTCAGGAAGTAGTCCCAGCTGAAGCCCGTCAGCAGCGAATTGGTGAAGGTCAGGACGTTGACGACCGAGAGTTGCGCATTCGCGTACCAGCCGAGCCAGACCAGCGTCCACAGCAGGAAGCCGCGCCGCACCCAGCGGTACAGCGCCGGGCGCCGCACCAGCTGGTCCTGGAAGAAGAAGATGCCGGTGAGGATGAGCAGCGCGACGATGGTCACCGCGACATCCCAGGTCTTTGCCCGCCAGATGCGCTGCCACAGCGGCTCCTCGATGTCGCCCTGCACCGCCGTGGCGGCCCCCGCGCCGGCCGGCGGCGCCGGCGCGGCAACGGGCTGCGGCCGCACCAGGTAGGGCTCCGGCAGGCGGTAGCCCAGTTCGAAGGGCAGGAAGGCCTTCTCCCGCACGCTGATCGACCGCTGGACGAGCAGCTGCAGCTGCCACGGCTCCGTCACGTCCAGCTCGAAGTCGCGCGGCACCACGAAAAGGCCGATCTCCGGCAGGCGCGGCGCGCCCGCCGCCTCGATCGCGCCGAGCCGGGTGTGGTCGTGGTCGCGGAAGCGCAGGGTCCGGCCGTCCTGCTCCACCGCGATGCGGTCGAAGATGCCGCCGCGCACATAGCCCGATCCCTTGAAGGAATAGGCGCCCTCGCCCGCCACCAGGATCGCCTGCTGGCCGGGGGCGAGCCGCGCGGCAAGCCGCTGGTAGCCGGCATCGCCGAGCAGGCTGCGCCCGATGGCCGGCACGCTGACCGGCGCGGCGTAGAGGTCGATGAAGGTCTCGTCCGGGTCGCCCGGCTCCGGCATCGCGGCAGCGGCGTCGTTGCCGCTGCGTTCGAAGGCGGCATTCACCTCGCCGGTCGAGAGGTGCAGCCGCCGCACCGATCCGTCGCCGACCAGCGCCTCCCAGTCCCGCACCTCGCCGGCATCGGGCGCGAGTGTCGCAGCTTGCGGCACGGCCGCAGCGACGCCCGCGGCGGCAGGGCCGAGCCGCCCGGCGCGGATCAGCCGCACGGCGGAACGCACCACGCTGTCGGCCATGACCAGCACCGTCACCGTGGCGCCGCTGACGATGTCGGCCTGCGGCGGCCGCATCTCGCCCCGCGCCACCGCGGGCATGGATGCGCCGATCAAGCGGTTCATGGAGTCGACCACGCGGCGTTCCGGGATGCCGATCAGCACGATCGGCTCCTTGTGGTCCACCAACCGGATGCCGCGGATCACGCCGTCCATGTCGGCTGCGACCAGCATGTGGATGGGCTTGCCGGAATAGCCGGTGGCGTCCGTGACGTCGCTGTTGAGCCACACCCACCCGACCTGGCGCCCCGCGGCAAGGGCGGGCGCCATCGGCGGCTCGCCTTGCGGCGGCCCGAGGCTGTCGGCACCCGGCATCACCTCGCCCGCAGGCTGGTCGCGCAGGAAATCCGCAAGCCGCGCAGCCCCGGCGGGACCGGCGATGCCGAGGATGAGCAGCGCGACGAGAAATGCGCGCAGGAGCCCCCCGGCCACGCGACGCGGCAACGATACCCCCGCAACGCAGGGCAGCGCGTGGTCGAACAGATCGCCTTCCTCGGCCTCAGCGGCCCCGTGGTCCCTTGGCCGGCGGCGCGCCTCGCCCCCGACGGACCCCCGAACGCGGGCGGTGGTGGAGCGTTGCCGCCCGCGTGATCCCGATCGCAAATTAAATGGAGCCGACCGATGTCGCTGCTGAAGGCCGAACCGCCGGACGCCGTGCGTTCGCTGCCGGAACTTTTCGCGCTGGCCCATGCCATGGAGGAGGAGGCGGCGACGCGCTATGCCGCGCTCGCCGACAGCATGGAGGCGATGGGCCTGGCACGCGTCGCCGCCGTGTTCCGCGACCTGGTGGAGGAGGAACGCGGCCACGCCCACCATGTCGACGAATGGTCGCGCGGCGTGACGGGCAGCGGCCCGAGCCCCGCGCAGCTGCGCTGGACACCGCCCGAGACGATGGACGAGGACGAGGCCCGCGGCTTCGCCTCCTCCCACCTCGCCAGCGCCTACCGGGCGCTGTCGATGGCGGTTCGGAACGAGGAACGCGCCTTCGCCCTGTGGACCTACATCGCCGCGCGTGCGGAAAGCCCCGAGATCCGGCGCGCGGCGGAGCGGATGGCGGAGGAGGAACTGCGCCACGCCGCGCTGCTGCGGCGCGAACGCCGCCGCGCCTTCCGGGAGGACCGGCAACCCGGCGCGCCGCGCGGCCACCCCCTCGCCCGCGCCGCCGCCGCCGAGGCGCGGCTCGCCACGATCCTCGGGGCGCTTCCGGGCGACGGGACCCGGCTGGCCGCGGAGGCGCGGGCGATGGGAGAGGAGGCATCGGAACTGGCCGAGGAGGCCGGCGCCGCCGCTGCGCCGCCGCCATCCGGCACCGACGGGATCGAGGAGGCGCTCCGCCTCGCCGAGCAGGCCTCGGAGGCCTATCTGGATGCGGCCGATGCGGCGCGCGAGGACAGGCATCTCGGGCGGTTGCAGTCGCTGGCCGAACGGGCGATCGCGCGCATCGCCGTGCTGCGCCGGGAAAACGCCGGCGGCGTCCCGGCTGCGGGATGAACCCCGCCGCCGGCGGGCCGTTCTGCGGCGAGGCCGGGCGGTTGCCCGCCCCGGACACCGGAGCATCGGCGATGAGCATGGCTACCCGACTGGTCGCGGCCCTGGCCGCGGCGATGGCGACCGCGCCCGCGCAGGCCCAGACGGCACCCGGGGCACCGCCGGTCGCGACCGGCCGCACGGAGGAGAGCGCCGCGATGACCGGCACCGCCGGCCGGCGCGGATCGGAGATGGCGACCCGGCAGGAATTCCTGCGTCTGGCCGCATCGAGCGCGATGTACGAGGTGGAGACGGCGCGCCTGGCGCTCGAACGCTCGCAGGACGCGCGGCTGCGGCAATACGCGCAGGAGATGCTGGACGCGCACCAGCCGGCGATCGAGGAGCTTCGCCGCATGGTGCGCGACGAGGGCAGCCTGCGCGGCATGCAGCTGTCCGAGGAGCTGGGCGAGCAGCACCGCACCTGGCTCGACCAGTTGCGGCAGGCCCAGGGCGACAGCTTCCGCGGCCTGTATGTGCGCCAGCAGGTGCAGGCGCACCTGATCGCCGTGGACATGTTCCGCAACTACAGCCAGGCCGGAGACGACGAGGCGCTGAAGCGCTGGGCGGCGGATCGGCTGCCGCGGCTTCAGGACCACCTCCGCAAGGCACAGGCGCTGGACGCCTGACCGGACGGCCCGGCGCCGGCACGGGGGCAGGCGCGCCTTCCCGTCCCGGGCCGGGGGTTGCCGGCGCGCGTCAGCACCGGCAGGCGGGGGTCGCTCATGTTGACTTGATTGTCGACAATCTTGGTGGTTTTTTTGCTTACACGCTTGACGGCAGCAGTCGGGTCTTCCTACCCTTCCTGAAAATGCCGGCCCCGAACGGCAGGCGGCGGAAACCCCGTCGCATCCCGTGCGGGCCAGGCGGCAGGGAGGAGCGCGCGGCACATGATGAGGAGACGTGCAGTTCTCGGCGGCATCGCCGCAGGCCTCGCCACCCCCGCGCTGGGCAATGCGAACTGGCCGCATGACCGCATCACCATCGTCACCTCCCTTCCTGCGGGAAGCACCGTCGACGTGGTCTCGCGCATCATCGGCGACCACTTCACCCAGATCTGGGGCAGGCCGGTCATCGTGGACAACCGCGGCGGCGCCAACGGCATCATCGCCTGCGAGATCGTGGCGCGGGCGCGGCCGGACGGGCTGACGCTGCTCGGCACCTCCGCGATGACGCATGCGGCGAACCCGGCGCTCTACGACCGCCTTCCCTACGACCCGATCCGCGACTTCATGGCGATCGGGCGCTTCAGCCGGGCCTCGCCCTTCGCGCTGATGGTCAACCGCGGGCTCGGCACGCCGACGCTGCGGGACTTCATCGCCCGGCTGAAGCGCGAACCGGGGCGGCACAATTTCGGCGCCGGCACCGTGCCTGCCCGCATCGCCTCCGAACTGTTCAAGCAGGAAGCCGGCGTCGAGATCGAGCATGTCGGCTACCGAGGCAACCAGCAGGCCTTCCCCGACCTGCTGGAAGGCCGCATCTCGATGATGTCGGTCGACGTGGTGGGCGCCAAGCCGCTGGTGGAACGCGGCACGGTCGATTCCCTGGTGCAGACCGACGCGCCGCGCCATCCCTCGCTTCCCGGCATCCCGACCTACGAGGAAGCGGGGCTGCCCGGCTTCCGCTTCACCACCTGGTCCGGCTTCTACGTCCCCGCCGCCACGCCGCCCGACATCGTCGCCAGGCTCGGCGAGGGCATGCAGGCCGCGCTCGACGACCCCGACACGCGGGCGAAGCTGGATGCGGCCGGCGCGCTGCGCGGACCACGCTTCACCCCGGCCGAGTTCCAGGACTTCACGGCGCGGGAGATGGAACACTGGGGCCGCATCATCCGCCAGGCCGGCATCCGCCTTCAATAAGGCCGCGGGGGAAGGAGATCCTGTGCTCACGCTGACGGAAGACAGGGCGAAGGCCTGGCTGCGCGCGCGCGGGCTGCCGGTGCCGGCGGGCCAACCCGCATCCGACCCGGAGGCGGCGGCCCGCGCGGCGGAAGCCCTGGGCGGCGCCGTCGCCGTGAAGGCGCTGATCCCGACAGGCCGGCGCGGCAAGGCCGGCGCCGTGCGGCTGGTGGACGGCCCGGACGCCGCACGCGACGCGGCGCGCGCCCTGCTCGGCACCGAGGTGCTCGGCCACCCCGTCGCGCAGGTCTATGTGGAGGCGCGGGCGGAGATCGCGGAGGAGCTGTACCTCGCCTTCACCCTCGATGGCCTGCCGCCGCGCGTGCTCGCCAGCCGCCAGGGCGGCGTGGAGATCGAGGAGGTCCACCGCCGCGCGCCGGAGGCGGTCGTCCAGGCGGAGGTGGATCCGCTGCGCGGCCTCCAGGTCTGGGAAGCGGTCGACCTGTGGGACCGCGCGGGCATCGCCGGCGCGGCGCTGCTGCCGCTCGCGCAGCTCACCGTCGCGCTGTGGGAGGCGTTCCGGGATGCGGACGCGACGATGATGGAGGTCAATCCCCTCGCGCTCGACCACGCGGGGCGGCCGGTGCTGGTGGGCGCCATGCTCGGCGTGGACGAGAGCGCGCTGCCCCGCCATCCCGAATGGGAAGGGCTCGACGACGGCAGCCTGATCAGCGCCTGGCGCGGCTTCAACGCGCGCGAGCGTGCGGTGGCGGAGGCGAACCGGCGCATCAGGGGCGGCGCGATCCGGTACACCGAGGTGGAGGGCGACATCGGCTTCGTGGTCGGCGGCGGCGGTGCGGGGCTGCTGCAGCACGACCTGATGCTGGCCCTGGGCGGCCGCCCCGCGAACCACACCGACACCAATCCCGGCCCCGGTGCGCGGGAGAAGCTGAAGACCGTGGTGCATGCCGTGCTCGACAACCCCGCGACCCGCGGCATGCTGTTCAGCTTCAACCACCAGCAGCTTGCGCGCTGCGAGGCGAAGATCGAGCCGCTGGTCGAGGCGCTGCTGGAACGCGGCGTCGACCTGGCCCGCTTCCCCGTCGTCGTCCGGCTTTGCGGACCGGGCGAGGCGGAAGCGCGGGCCATCGCCGCACGGGCCCCGGGCCTGCACTACATGCCGCCGGGAAGCTCGCTCGACCGCGCCGTCGCGCGGATCGTCGAGCTGACGCGGCAGGACGCGACGGAGCAGCGGCCTTGAGCATCCTGATCGACGAGACGACGCGGGTCCTGGTCCAGGGCCTGACCGGCGCGCAGGGCCGGCGCGACACCGAATTCTGCATGGCGTACGGCACGCGCATGGTGGCCGGCGTGACGCCGGGCAAGGGCGGCGCGGAGGTGCTCGGCGTGCCCGTCTTCAACACCGTCCGCGCCGCGCTCGCCAGCCGCCCGGCGGACGCGGCGGTGATCTACGCCCCGCCGCTCGCCACCCGTGACGCGGCACTGGAAAGCCTGGATGCCGGGCTGAAGCTGCTGGTCGTGCTGGCGGAATTCGTGCCGCGCCACGACACCGCCGTCATCGCCGCCGCGGCCCGCGCGGCGGGGGCGGTGGTGGTGGGCTGCAACACCAACGGCATCATCTCCCCCGGCCGCTCCAAGCTCGGCGGCATCGGCGGCGAACGGCCGGAGGAGGTCTTCCTGCCAGGGCGCATAGGCATCGTCTCGCGCTCGGGCGGCATGTCGGCGGAACTCGGTCTCACGCTGAAGGCGGGCGGGCACGGGGTGTCCACCTGCATCTCGATGGGCGGCGACGTCATCCCCGGCACGCCGATGGCCCGCCATGTCGAGCTGTTCATGCGCGACCCCGGCACCGATGCCGTGGTCATCTTCGGCGAGCCCGGCACGGACAACGAGCGCGGCGTGGCGGAGATGCTGCGCGCCGGGCGCTGCCCGAAGCCCGTCGTCGCGCTGCTCGCGGGGGAGTTCCAGGAACGCTACCCGCCCGGCGTCAGCTTCGGCCATGTGGCGGCGATGATCGCGAACGACGACGACCGCGTCTCCGCCAAGCGGCGGATGCTGCGGGACGCGGGCGCGCATGTGGTGCGGCGGCTCGACGAGATCGCGCCGCTGCTGGACCGCCTCCTGCCGCGAGGCGGCGGCATCGCGGCACTGGAGCGCAGCCATGGATGACGAGACCGGACCCGCGCCCGACGCCGCCGGATGGGCGCCGGAGTTGGAGGAACTGCGCCGCCGCCGCGCCGCCGCGGAGGCGATGGGCGGGGAGGAGGCGGTGGCGCGCCAGCACGCGCTCGGCAAGCTCGACGCGCGGGAACGCGTCGCCGCGCTGCTCGACCCCGGCACCTTCCGCGAGATGGGGCGCCTGACGGGCAAGGGCGCCTATGCCGAGGACGGGACCCTGAAGGGGTTCGTGCCGTCCAACGCCATCATCGGCACCGGGCGGATCGACGGGCGCAAGGTGTCCGTCTCCGCCGACGACTTCACCATACGCGGCGGGTCGTCGGAATCCACCATCTCGGAGAAGTGGATCTACGCCGAGCGCCTGGCCTTCGAGATGCGGATGCCGCTGGTCCGGCTGGTGGACACCGCGGGCGGCAGCGTGAAGCTGCTGGACCAGCAGCAGAGCACGAAGATCCCGGGCTACCCGACCTGGCCGGTGGTGCCGCTGCTCTCGGCCGTGCCGGTCGTCGGCGTCGCGCTCGGCGCCTGCGCGGGCCTCGGCGCGATGAAGGTGCTCGCGTCCCATTTCTCGGTCATGGTCCGCAACACCAGCCAGGTCTTCGCCGCCGGCCCGCCGGTCGTGAAGCAGGCCTATGGCGTGGACATCGACAAGAACGACCTCGGCGGCTACCGCGTCCATTCGCGCCGCAGCGGCATCGTCCACAACGACGCCGCCGATGAACGCGAGGCGCTGGCCCAGGTGCGCCGCTTCCTCGGCTACCTGCCGCGCCACGCCTGGGAAGCCCCGCCGCGCATCGCGGCGACCGACGATCCGGGCCGGTCCGAGGCATGGCTGCGCGATGCCATCCCGCGCGACCGCCGCAAGACCTACGACCCTCGGAAGATCCTGGACGCCGTGCTCGACCAGGGGTCCATCTTCGAGATCGGGCGCCACCACGGCGGCTCCATCATCACCTGCCTCGCCCGCCTCGCCGGCATCCCGGTGGGCGTGATGGCGAGCGACCCGCGCGTGGCCGCCGGCGCCATGACCGCCATCGCGGCGAACAAGGTGGAACGCTTCATCGAGCTCTGCGACACCTTCCACCTGCCGATCGTCAACCTGGTCGACCAGCCCGGCAACATGACGGGGCTGGAGGCGGAACTGGCCGGCACGCTGCTCGGCGCGCTGCGGGTGCTGAAGGCGACGGAGCGGAGCGGGGTGCCCTGGGTGTCCGTCATCCTCCGCCGTGCCTTCGGCCTGGCGGGCGGGCTGCACGGCCGCAAGCACGGGACCGACGGGCGGTCGATCAACCACCGCTTCGCCTGGCCATCGGCCCGCTGGGGCTCCATCCCGATCGAGGGCGGCGTCGCCGCCGCCTACCGGCGCGACATCGCCGCCGCGCCCGACCCGGCCGGGCGGCGGGCGGAGCTGGAGGAGCACTACAACCGCCTCGCCTCCCCCTTCCGCACGGCGGAGCGGTTCGGGATCGTCGACGTGATCGACCCGGCGGAGACGCGCGCCCTGCTCTGCGACTGGGCGGAGGATGCGTGGGAGGTGGTGGTGGCGGGGGTTGCCGGACGCCCGCCCCTCAGCCCCCGCTGAGCGGGGCCGCGCGGGGCGGCTCCACCTCCCCCATCGCGACGCGGCGCACCCCTGCATCCGTCCCGAGCAGGAGCGCCCCGTCATGGTCGAGGCCGACCAGCCGTCCCCGCAGCAGGCCGCCGTCGTGCCGGACGGCCATCTCCCGCCCCGCCCCGCCCGCGCGGTCGACCCAGGCGGACCGCAGCGGGTCGAAGCCGTCCCGCCAACGTTCCATCCAGCGCCCCACCGCGGCGACCACCACCGGCAGCGCCGCCGCCGGCTTCACCACCCTTCCGCGCGCGGCCAGCGATGTCACGGGATAGGGTGCCTCCGGCGGCGCCGCGGCGAGGTTCAGCCCAATGCCCATCACCAGCCAGCCCAGCATCCCGCCCGCGGCCCCGGCCTCGCAGAGGATGCCGCCGAGCTTGGCGCCGTCGAGCAGCAGGTCGTTCGGCCATTTCAGCCCCGCCCGGCCCGCCCCGGCCAGCAGGGCATCGACCGCATCGGCGGCGGCAAGCGCCCCCACGAAGCCGAGTTCCGGCGCGCGCGCCAGCGGCACCGCGGGGCGCAGCAGCAGCGAGACATGCAGGTTGCCCGGCAGGCTCTGCCAGGTGCGGCCGTGGCGGCCCCGGCCGGCATGCTGCGTCCCGGCCCAGACCACGGTGCCGTGCGGCGCGCCGGCGGCGGCCAGGGCCTTCGCCTCGTCGTTGGTGGAGCCGACCGCGCCGCGGGCATCGAGCCGGAAGCCGTCGGGCAGCCTCACAGCACGAAGGCGCTGTAGTGCTCGAGGGCGAGCCGCGCGCTGCGCAGCTGCGCGCGCTTGCACGCCTCCGCCGCGTCGGGGTCGCGCGCGGCGAGCGCGGCCAGCACGGCGCGGTGCTCGGCCAGCGCCTCGCGCGGGCGGTTGGTGACCAGGACGAGGCGCCGCATCACCGCCGCCGTCCGGTCGTAGAGCGGCGCCAGGGTCGCGGTCAGCACCGGGTTGCGCGCCTCCTCCAGGATGCGGGTGCGGAGCCGTTCGTGGCGGGCGACATAGCCGGTCGCGTCCCCCGCCTCGACCAGCGCCTCGGTCGGCGCGCCGAACAGCTCGACCAGCTTCCTCCAGCTTCCCGGCGCGGCGTTCTGCGCCGCGAGCCGGGCGGCCATCCCCTCCAGCGCCTCGCGCACCTCGAACAGGTGGCGCAGCTCGCCGAGGGTCGCGCGGCGCACCACCGCGCCGCGGTTGGGCCGGCGCTCGACCAGGCCGCGTTCGTCCAGCATGGCCAGCACTTCGCGGATCTTGGCGCGGGAGGTCGCAAATTCCGCGGCGAGGCTCATCTCCACCAGCGGCACGCCCGGCGCGATGTCGCCCTGCACGATCCGCCGGCGCAGCACCTGCAGGATATGCGCGGCGCTGGCGGCGGGATGGCCGTCCGGCTCGGCCGGGGCGCCCTCATGCGGGCTGGTGGTCGCGGGGGTCTTTCGCTCCATGCCCGGGGTACTAGGCCAGAGACCCAGCATTGTCAACAATGTGGTCGACTATACTGCATATCGTGTTGACGACGAGATCGGCCGATGCTCTCCTGCACCCGCCGGACCGCAAGAGCCCGGCAGGGAAGAAGGAAACGTCCCCCTTGGCCGAGCCATGCGCCGCATGACCGCCACGCCGGCCGCACCGCCGGCGGCGGAGCCCCGCTTCCGCCGGGTGCTCGTCGCCAACCGGGGCGCGGTCGCGATGCGCGTCATCCGCGCGCTGCGCAGCCTCGGCATCGGCGCCGTCGCCGTGCATTCGGATGCCGATGCCGGCGCCCCCTGGGCGGAAGCCGCCGATGCGGCGCGGCGGATCGGCCCCGCCCCGGCGCGGGAAAGCTACCTCGACCAGGATGGCCTGATCGCGGCCGCCATCGCCGAGGGATGCGATGCCGTCCATCCCGGCTACGGCTTCCTGTCCGAGAATGCGGGTTTCGCGCGCCGCGTGCGCGCGGCGGGCCTCGCCTTCATCGGCCCCGATCCCCGCTGGATCGAGGCGATGGGGGAGAAGACGCAGGCGCGCGCGCTGATGGCCGCGCATGGGATGCCGGTGGCGCCCGGATCGCCGCCGCTCGGCCCCGACCCGGACGAGGCCGCCGCGGCGGCCGCGGCCATCGGTTACCCCGTGCTGGTGAAGCCCGCTTCGGGCGGCGGCGGCATCGGCATGGTCGCCGCGAAGGACCGGGCGGCGCTGCTGCAGGCGGTGGAGCGTGCGCGGTCCGCCGCCGCGCGCAGCTTCGGCGAGGCTACGATCTACCTCGAGAAGCTGCTGGAGCGCCCGCGCCATGTCGAGATCCAGCTTCTCGGCGACCGCCACGGCGCGGTGCGGCACCTGTTCGAGCGCGACTGCTCCCTCCAGCGCCGCCACCAGAAGGTGATCGAGGAGGCGCCGGCCCCCGGGCTGCGCCGCGAGGTGATCGACGGCCTCGCCGGGCGCACGGCGGCGATGCTGGCCGCGCTCGGCTACGACAACATCGGCACGGTCGAGATGCTGATGGGCGCTGATGGCGGCTTCGCCTTCCTCGAGATGAACACGCGGCTCCAGGTGGAGCATGCGGTGACGGAGATGGTGCTCGGCCTCGACCTCGTCGCGGCGCAGATCCGCGCCGCCGCGGGCGTCCCGCTCTCTGCCATCCTGCCGGACGGCCTCGCGCCGCGCGGCCATGCGATGGAGGCGCGCATCTACGCCGAGGACCCGCGGACCTTCTTCCCCTCCCCCGGCACGCTGGCGCGCTTCCGCCTGCCCGCCGGCACACCCGCGCTGCGCATCGAAACCGGCTATCGCGAAGGAATGACCGTGACGCCGCATTACGACCCGCTGCTCGCCAAGGTGATCGCGCATGGCGGCGACCGCGCCGCCGCCATCGCGCTGCTGGCCGACGCGCTCTCGGCCTGCGAGGTGGAGGGGCTGAAGACCAACATCCCCTTCCTGCTGCGCGCGCTCGTCGATCCCCGCTTCGCCGCCGGCGAGGTCCATACCGGCCTTGCGGCCGAACTCCAGGGCTGAGGGGGCACGGCATGGCCATGGACGACCTCCTCGCCGACTACGCGGCCCGGCGCGAAAGGGCGCTCGGCATGGGTGGGCCGGAGAAGCTGGCCAGGCGCCGGGCGGAGGGGAACCTCAACGCGCGCGAAAGGCTGGACCGGCTGCTCGATCCCGGCAGCTTCCACGAACTCGGCCTCTTCGCGCGCGGCATCCGGCCGGAGGTCGCGGACCGCACGCCGGCGGATGGCAAGATCGCCGGCTTCGGCCGGATCGACGGGCGGCCGGTCGCGGTGGTGTCGAACGACTTCACCGTGCTCGGCGCCTCCTCCAGCGCGATCAACGGCAAGAAGATGCGCCATGTGAAGGAAACCGCGTCCCGCCAGGGGATGCCGGTGATCTTCCTGGGCGAGAGTTCCGGCGCGCGCATGCCCGACCGCATGGGCGCGGCGGGCCGCGCCATGCTGGGCCAGGACCCCTTCGAGTACCGCCGCCTGCGGGAGACGCCCTGGGTCTCCCTCCTGCTCGGCGCCTGCTACGGGTCGTCCACCTGGTACACGGTGCTGTCGGACTTCGTGGCGATGCGCAAGGGCGCGCTGATGTCGGTGGCGAGCAACCGCGTCACCTCCGCCGCCATCAACCAGCCCGTGGACCCGGAGGCGCTGGGCGGCTGGAAGCTGCATGCCGAGGTGACGGGCCTGGTGGACGTGGTGGTGGACACGGACGATCAGGCGCTCGACGCCGCGCGGCGCTTCCTGTCCTACCTGCCGTCCCACCACGGCGAGGCACCGCCGCGGGCGCCGGTGCCCGAAGGATCGGACGCGGCGGCGCGCGGCGTGGCGGAGCTGGTGCCGCAGCAGCGCACGAAGGTCTACGACATGCGCCGCGTCGTCGCCGCGATCTCCGACCTCGGCAGCGTGCTCGAACTGAAGCCGCGCTTCGGCAGGTCCGCCGTGACGGCGCTGGCGCGGCTGGGCGGCCGGCCGGTCGGCTTCATCGGCAACAACCCGATGTTCAAGGGCGGCGCGATCGATGTCGACGCCTGCCGCAAGATCACTTCCTTCCTCGTGCTCTGCGACAGCTTCCACATCCCGGTCGTCTTCCTGGTGGACCAGCCCGGCTTCCTGATCGGGCAGGAAGGCGAGAACCGCTGGGCACCGGGGCGCATCATGAACTGGCTGAATGCGCTGTCGCAGGTGACGGTGCCGAAGGTCTCGCTGGTGCTGCGGAAAAGCTACGGGCAGGCCTATCTGAACATGGGCGGCGGGCGGAATTCGGATGTCGTCGCCTGCTGGCCCACCGCCGATCTCGGCTTCATGGACCCCGCCGTCGGCGTCAGCGTGCTGCACGGCGTCCGGCGCGAGGACGACCCCGAGCGTTTCGCCGCGCTGGTCGAGGAGCTGCGCCGCGACACCGAGGCCTGGGGCCTCGCCGCGCTCTACGAGGCGCATGCCGTGATCGACCCGCGCGACACGCGGGACTTCCTGTGCCGCACGCTCGACATCCACGCGCTGCGCCCGACGGCCGGCCTGGGCGAGCGCCGCCTGGCCAACTGGCCCACCAGCTTCTGAGGAACGACCCATGGCCCGCATCGAGGTGAAGTCGGAAATCTCCGGATCGGTCTGGAAGGTCCTCCTCCGCCCCGGCGACCGGGCGGAGGAGGAGGAGCCGATCATGATCCTGGAATCCATGAAGATGGAGATCCCCGTCATGGCCCCCGAAGCCGGCACGGTGCGGGAGATCGCGGTGCGCGAAGGCGATGCGGTGTCCGAAGGCAGCCTCGTGGCGGTGATGGAAGCCTGATGCCGGAAGGCGGCACCCGGGCGGCGGCCGATCCCGCGGCCGGCCCTCGCGACGCGCTGGACGAGGCCGCGGCCAAGCGGCTGCTCGCCGCCCATGGCATCGCCGTGCCGCGTTCCGCGGTGATCAGCGCCGGGGGAGATCCCGCCGCGGCGCTGGCCGGCCTTTCGCCGCCCTTCGCGCTGAAGGTCATGGCCCCAGGCCTGCTGCACAAGAGCGACGCCGGCGGCGTGCGGCTGCGCCTGCCCGACGCCGCGGCGGTACGCGCGGCGCGGGATGCGATGCTCGCCAGCCCCGTCATCGCCGCCCATGCCCCGCAGGCCTTCCTGGTGGAGGAGATGGCGCCGCCGGGGCACGAGGTGGTGGTCGGCGGCATGGTGGATGCGCGCTTCGGCCCGGTGGTCATGCTCGGCCTCGGCGGCATCTTCGTCGAGGTCTTCGCCGACATCGCCTTCCGCATCTGCCCGATCCGCCGGCACGAGGCGCGCGACATGCTGGAGGAGCTGAAGGCCCTGCCCGTCCTGCGCGGCGCCCGAGGCGGCGTCGCGGCGGACGAGGACGCGATCTGCGACGTGTTGCTGCGCCTCGGCGGCGCGGGGGGGCTGATGGCGGACCCCGCCCTCGGCATCCGGGAGATCGACATCAACCCGCTGATCGTCTCCGCCGCCGGCGCGGTCGCCGCGGATGCGCGCATCCTGCTGGGCGCGCCGCGATGAGCGTGCTGGACGCCTTCGCGCCGCTGTTCACACCGCGCAGCGTCGCCGTGCTCGGCGCCTCGCCGGGGGGCGGCGGGCTCGGCAACGCCTTCATCCGGCGGCTGCGCGCCTTCGGCTATGACGGCGCGATCTGGCCCGTGCACCCGTCCGCGGCCGAGGTCGAGGGGCTGCCAGCCTTCCGGAGCCTCGGCGAGACGCCGGGGGTGGTGGACTACGCCATCGTCGCGATCGGCGCCGAACGCGTGCCGGACGCCATCGCCGCCGCGCGCGGCCGAGTCCGCTTCGCGCAGGTGATGTCGAGCGGCTTCGCCGAGGTGGAAGGCGGCGCGGCGCTGCAGGACCGGCTGCTCGCCGCCGCCGCCGCGGCGGGCGTGCGCATCCTCGGCCCGAACTGCCTCGGCACCCATTCGCCGCGCGGGGGCCTGACCTTCTTCGACGGCGTCGATCCCACCCCCGGCAGCATCGGCATCCTGTCGCAGAGCGGCGGCCTCTCGCTCGACATCCTGCGGCGGGGGCGGGTGCGCGGGCTCGGCCTCAGCGCGCTGGTCACGATGGGCAACTGCGCCGATCTCGGCACCGCGGACCTGCTCGACTACCTGCTGGCCGATCCCGCCACGCGGGTCATCGGCCTCTACCTCGAGGATGCGCGCGACGCACGGCGCATCTTCGACCTGCTGCGCGCCACGCGCGGCGCGAAGCCGGTGGTGCTGCTGAAGGGCGGCCAGACGCGCGAAGGGCAGCGCGCCGCGGCGTCCCACACCGGCTCCCTCGCCTCCGACCACCGGCTGTGGATGGCGATGGCGCGGCAGGCGGGCGTGGCCATGACGGACACGCTGGACGGCTTCCTCGACGCGCTGCTCGCCTTCCAGCTCCTCGCGCCGCGCGCGGACAGCCCGCTGCGGCGCGTCGCGCTGTTCGGCAATGGCGGCGGCACCAGCGTGCTGGCCACCGACGCCTTCGTCCGCCACGGCTTCGACGTGCCGCCCTTCGGGGGTGAGGCGCAGGCGGCCCTGGGGCGGCTGAAGGTGCCGCCGGGGTCGAGCCTGGCCAACCCCATCGACGTGCCGGGCAACGCGCTGCGGCTGGAGGAGGGGCGCGTCGCGGAGGGCATCCTGCGCGCCGTCTACGCCCATGCGGCGCCGGACGCCGTCGTGATGCACCTGAACATGCCGGTCCTGCTCGGCTACGCGGAGGTGGACCTGCTCGGCTCCCTCATGGCCTCCGCCCTGCGGGTGCGGGCGGAACACCGGGGGGGCGGGCATTTCGTACTGGTCCTGCGCTCCGACGGGGACGCGGCGACGGAGGAGCTGCGCCGCACCTATCGCACACGCGCGCTGGCGGCCGGCATCCCGGTCTTCGACGAACTGCCGGCCGCCGCCGCGGCGCTCGCCGCGCTGCGTGCGCATGAGGCGTTCCTGGCGCGCGAGGCCCTGGCGCGGGACGCGCCGGACTGAAACGGCGCGGGACGCGCCGGACTGACGGATGACGAAGCACACGGGGGAAGCGATGCACAGGCGGACACTCCTCGACATCGCGTGGTGCGCCTCGGCCGCCGGCGCGCTCGCCGCGCCGGCCAGGGCGCAGGCGCCGGAGGCCTGGCCGGCGCGCGCTCTCCGCCTCATCGTCCCCTATCCCGCCGGCGGGACGAACGACCAGGTCGCGCGACCCTATGCCGACTTCCTGCGCCAGCGCATCGGCCAGGCCGTCGTGGTGGAGAACCGCCCGGGCGCGCAGACCAACATCGGCAGCGAGGCCGGCGCCCGTGCCGCGCCGGATGGCTACACGCTGCTGTTCGGCCAGGCCTCGCTCGCCATCAACGCGGCCGCCGGTCCCTTCCCCGGCTTCGATGCGCTGACCGCGCTCGCCCCCGTCGGCGGCATCGGCCGCATCCCCTACGTGCTCGCGACGCGCCCGGCCTTCCCCGCCCGCGACCTGCGCGAGGCGATCCTGCTCGCCCGGCGGGAGCCCGGGCGCTACACGGTGGCGAGCGCGCAGCTGGACTTCCAGGTGGCCGCGATGAACCGCCGGTCGAACATGGAATTCGAGCATGTCGGCTATCGCGGCGGCGCGCAGGCGACGACCGATGCCATCGCCGGGCGGGTGGACACGGTCTTCGCGCTGACCCCCGTGCTGCTGCCGCACATCCAGGAAGGGCGGCTGCGCGCCCTTGGCGTCACCGGCCCGCGCCGCGCCGCGCTGCTGCCGGGCGTGCCCACCTTCCTCGAGACGGGGGAGTCGCAGGTCAGCGCCGTGAACTGGTTCGGCATCTTCGTCCCCGCCGAGACGCCGCGCCCCATCGTGGAGCGGCTGGCGGCGGAGACGCGCGCCTTCGCCGAGGACGCCGGCGTGGTGCAGCGCCTGGCCGCCATCGGCGTCGAGATCGAGCCTTCGACGCCGGAGGAACTCGGCCGCACCCTCGCGGGGGAGACGGCCGCCTACCGGCAGATCGCGCAGGAGATCGCCTGGCGGCCCGTTGGCGAACGCTGACGCGGCGGCACGGTCACATGTCGAGGAGTGGCGGAAGCCCCCGGCCCGCTTGCGCTAGGCTCGCCGCCAGACACGGTCACGGCTCTCGGGAGGAGCGGATGGACAAGGACGACAAGGCGGGTGGAGGGCAGGCCCTGCCCGGACGCCGCGCGCTTCTGCGCGGCGGGGCGCAGGCCGCGGCGGCTTCCGCGGCGCTCGCACCCGTGGCGGCGCTGGCCCAGGGGGCGGCATCCAACCTGCCGCCCAACGTGCCGGAATGGATGCGCGTCCAGGGCCGCCCCACCATGTCGCCGCCCTATGGCCTGCCGTCCCGGCACGAGGCGAATGTGGTGCGCCGGGCGCGCGAACGGTCCCCGACCGACACCGCGGCCTCCAGCCGCACGCCCATCCAGGACCTGCAGGGGATCATCACGCCGAACGGGCTGGTCTTCGAACGCCACCATGGCGGCGTGCCGGACATAGACCCCGCGCAGCACCGCCTGATGCTGCACGGCCTGGTGGAACGGCCGCTGATCTTCACCATGGATGACCTGCGGCGCTTCCCTTCGGAATCGCGGATCCACTTCCTCGAATGCTCGGGCAATTCCTCCTCCGAATGGCGGCGCTCGCCCATCCATTCGGTGCAGCTCGCGCACGGGCTGATCAGCTGCTGCGAATGGACGGGCGTGCGGCTGCGCACCCTGCTGGAGGAAGCGGGCGTGAAGCCCGGCGCGGCCTGGCTGCTGGCGGAAGGCGCGGACGCCGCGGCGATGACCCGCAGCATCCCGCTGGAGAAGGCGATGGACGACGCCATGGTCGTCTACGCCCAGAACGGAGAGGCCCTGCGCCCCGAGCAGGGCTACCCCATCCGGCTCGCCCTGCCCGGCTACGAGGGCAACATGTGGATCAAGTGGCTGCGCCGCCTCGAACTCGGCGAGCGTCCCTTCCAGACGCGGGAGGAGACGTCGAAATACACCGACCTGATGCCGGACGGCACGGCGCGGCAGTTCACCTTCGTGATGGAGGCGAAGTCCCTCATCACCCACCCCTCCTCCGACCGCCCGCTGCGGGGGGCCGGGTTCCACGAGGTCTCCGGCCTCGCCTGGTCCGGCCATGGCCGCATCGCGCGGGTGGATGTCTCGACCGATGGCGGGGAAAGCTGGCGGCCGGCGGCCCTGCAGGAGCCGGTGCTGCCGCGCTGCCTGACGCGCTTCCGCTTCGCCTTCGACTGGGACGGCCGCCCCTGCGAATTGCAGAGCCGCGCGGTGGACGAGACCGGCTACGTCCAGCCGACGCGCCGCCAGCTCATCGCGGCGCGCGGGACCGAAAGCCTCTACCACTACAACGCGATCCAGGGCTGGAAACTGTCCGCCGCCGGGGAGATCACCAATGCGAATGCATGAAGGCTGCCTGCTCGCCCTGGCCTTCGTCGCCGTCGCCGCGCTTCCCGCCGACGCGCAGCGCCGCTTCGGCTTCGGCACCCCCGCGACGGAGGCGGAGATCCGGGGCTGGGACATCGACGTGGCGCCCGACGGCAGCGGCCTGCCGGAAGGGCGCGGCAGCGTGCGCGAGGGCGCGGCGATCTTCGCCGAGCAATGCGCGTCCTGCCACGGCGAGGCTGGACAGGGCGGGCAGATGGACAGGCTGGCCGGCGGCCAGGGCTCGCTGACGGCCGCGCGGCCGATCCGCACCATCGGCAGCTTCTGGCCCCACGCCACCACCATCTACGACTACGTGAACCGCGCGATGCCCTTCAACGCGCCGCAGTCGCTCGCGCCCGACCAGGTCTATGCCGTCACCGCCTACCTGCTGAACATCAACGGCATCCTGCCCGGGGATGCAGTGCTGGACGCGCGCAGCCTGCCCGCGGTGCGAATGCCCAATGCCGGCGGCTTCACCGGCCCGGACCCCCGACCCGACATCGCCAACACCGCCTGCGAACGGAACTGCGGCGGCCGCTGATACGATCGGTCGAATGCTTCGACCGATCGCATGCTTTTCCTGTACCCTCAATCGCCGGGCGCCGGCATCCGCCGGCTGGGCTTCGCGGCACCTGCCGCGGCGGCCATTCGGCCGCTCGGCCTGCTGCGCAGGCCGGGTGGGTCAGTGCATGACGCCGGGGGGACGCGGCGCCTACGCCGGGTCCGCGCGCGGCCCCGCGCCCGGGCGGGCGCGGACGACGGTGACGCTGCACGGCGCTTCCGAGGCGACTTCCGCGCTGACGCTGCCCAGCACCTTGCGGCGCAGCGAATTGGTGCGCGCGCCCATCACGATGTGGTCGATGCCGTTCACCCGCGCATGTTCCAGGATGGCCGCGGCGGGGTTCACCGCCTCCAGCACATGGAAGGTCGCGCGGCCTTCGGGCAGGCCGAGCGGCTGCGCCCAGTGGCGCAGCTCCACCAGCCGCTGGAGGTGCTTGTTCCGCCCCTCCTCGTCGAGCGTGGTGTCGAGCGCGATGCGGTTCTGCCGCAGCACGTTGAGGCAGGCGAGCCGCGCGCCCGGCAGCGTCGCCAGGATGTGGCCGACGGTGACGCGCAGCGCCTCCTCCAGCACCCGGTCCGCGCCGAGGTCGACGGCCACCGCGACGATCGGCGCCGCGTCGATCTCCTCCGCCGGGTCGGCGCGGCGGAAGCTCGGCCGGTGGTCCGGGTGGAAGCGGCGCTGGAAGGTCCTGGCCCATCCGTCCTGGCTTTCCTTGCGCGCCCGCGCGGTGAGCGCGACGCTGTCAGGGTTGCGCAGGTCGTAGGCAAGCTGCGCGGCGGTGGGGTGGCGCCGTTCCGGCAGCACCTCCAGGCAGCGCAGGATGATCTCCTGCAGCCAGTCGGGGCAGTCCCGGCGCAGCTTCCGCGGCGGCTGCGGGTCGCGCCACAGCCGGCGCTTCAGGCCTGACAGGCGCTGCGGGTCGCCATGGGGCCGCGTGCCGGTCGTGAAGAAATACAGCATCGCGCCGAGCGCGAAGAGATCGCTGCGCGGCTCGCTGCGGATCCCCATCACCTGTTCCGGCGCCATGTAGGGCGCGGTGCCGTAGGGCAGGCGGAACTCCTCCTCCATCAGGTCGGGCAGCTGGGCGTGGCGGGACAGGCCGAAATCGATCAGCACCGCCTCCCCGCTCTCCCGCGTCAGGATGTTGGAGGGCTTCACGTCCAGGTGCACCAGATGCTGCCGGTGCAGCGCATCCAGCGCATCCGCCACGCGCGCGCCGATCTCGGCCACGCGCTCCACCGGCAGGGGCAGCTTCTCCACCAGCGGCAGCAGGCTCGCCCCCGCGATGCGCTCCATCACCAGGTAGGGCTGCACGTCGAAGCCGCCGGCCGCGACGAAGCGCGGCACATGCGGCCCCGACAGGCGCGGCAGGATCATCTGCTCCATCTCGAAGGACACGATGGCGGCCGGGTCCTCCCCCTCCGCGATGCGCGGCACCTTCATCAGCATGGGCAGGTCGTGGTCGGGATGCGTCACCTCCCACAGCGCCGCCATGCCGCCGACATGCACGGCGGCGCCGATGCGGAAGCCGTCGATCTCCTCGCCTTCGGTCAGCCTCGCTTGCGCCACCGCTCAGCGCCCCCGGTAGAGGCGGGAGGCCAGCACCTCCGGCAGGCCGGCGTCGCGGATCTTCTCGGCCGCCGCCTCCACGTCGTAGGGCACGCGGTGCAGCGTCAGGCTGTTCGCGGCCACGTCCAGCATCGCCCAGGCCGCCGCCGGGTCGCCGTCGCGCGGCTGGCCGACGGCGCCGAGCACGGCCAGCCACCGGCGCGGCCGGGTGAAGGGCACCGGCGCATCCGTCACCGGCCGGAAGCTCACCAGCTTGGCCGCCGCGGTCAGGCCGTAGAGCGCGGGAACATGCACATGCCCGCACAGCACGACGCGCGCGGACACGGCGTCCAGGCTGCGGCGCGCGTCCTCGGCGTCGCGCACGTAGTGCCAGCGGGCGGGGTCGGCGGCATCGGCATGGACGTAGAGCCGGTCCTCCTCCTCCACTTCCAGCGGCAGGGCGGCGAGATAGGCCTTGCGGCCCTCGTCCAGCACGCCGCGGGTCCAGGCGGCGGCGGCGGCGGCATCGGGCGTCATGCCGCCGCGGTCGGCCACCGCGGCCTCGTCATGGTTGCCCTTCAGGACGATGGCGCCCTGCGCCGCAAGTTCCCGCGCCCGGTCCACCACCCAGGCCGGATCGGCGCCGTAGCCCACCAGGTCGCCGAGGATGACGATGCGCTCCGCCCCGCGGCGCGCGGCGTCGCGCAGGCAGGCCTCGAAGGCCTCGCGGTTGGCATGGATGTCGGTCAGCAGCGCGATACGCATGGCGGCTCCTCCGCCCCGGCCGTGGACACCCCCGGCCTTGCTTGCCGCGGACTAAAGCAGGGCTTCATGCGCCCGGATAGGGGCCGAGCCGCGCGGCGAAGCGGCGCGCGCAGTCGAGCCCGAAGGGCGTGGGCGCGAGCGCGGGCGGGCGCTCCACCACCTCCGGCAGCCCCATCCGCCAGCCGGTCATGCGCTTGCCGTAGCAGAGGAACATCGCGACCCCCTGCATGGCGAAGGCGATCATCGGCAGGATGCGGGCGTATCCAGCCTCCGCCGCGTCCTGCTCGCCGGCCGCCATCAGGTCGAACACGCGGGCCTGGATGTCGGCGCATTCCGGCGCCGGGATCATCCCCGCGCAGCCCGCGCGCAGGCAGTCCGGCAGTTCCAGCCCGGCGCGGCCGTTGAAGACCGTCAGCCGCCCTTCCGTCACCTCGACCAGGCGCTGCACGTCCACCGCGCTGTCCTCGGCCTTGACGAGGGTGACGTTGGGATGCCGCCGCGCGAGCGTCGCCACGCCCGCCGCCGACAGGCCGACGCCGATATAGGCCGCGGCGTTCTGGATGCCGAGCGGGATGGCGCTGCGCCGCGCGACGAGATCCGCGACCCGCCCGTACCACGCGATGTACTCGGCTTCCGGCAGGCCGCGCACCGGCGGCGGCTGGAGGATGCACCAGGCGGCGCCGAGCGCCGCGGCATCCAGCACGAAGCGCGCCGCCTCCTCCGCCGTCGCCTCGGCCACGGTGACGGCGAGCGGCACGCGGCCGGCGATCTCCTCCGCGCTCCACCGCACCACGTCGCGCTTCTCGGCCGCATCGAGCTTGTTCACCTCGGTCGCGAGGCCGAGCACCGCGAGGCCATGCGCGCCACCCGCCAGGCAGCAGCGGACCTGCCGGCGCATCGCCTGCTCGTCCAGCCGGCCATCGGCGCCGAAGAAGGCGTAGAGGATGGGGTAGATGCCCCGGAAACCCGTGCTCATGCGGTCCCCTCCAGCGCGCGGATCGCCCGTTCGGCCAGCACGTCGGGCGGGGCGTCCACATCGAGCATGATGGCGCCTTCCTCCGGCGCCGGGGGCTCCAGCGTCGCGAACTGGCTGGCAACCAGGCTCGGCGGCATGAAGTGGCCCTCCCGCGCCGCCTGCCGCGCCGCGACCAGCGCGGCATCGCCATGCAGGAACAGGAAGCGCGCCCCGGGCGCCGCCGCGCGCAGCCGGTCGCGATAGGCGCGCTTCAGGGCGGAACAGGTCACCACGCAGCCGCGGCCGCGATGGGCGGCCAGATGCGCGCCGATCGCGTCCAGCCAGGGCCGGCGGTCGTCATCCGTCAGCGGCTGCCCCGCGCTCATCTTCGCGATGTTGGCCGGGGGGTGGAAGTCGTCCGCGTCGCGGAAGGACAGGCCGAGCCGCCCGGCCAGCAGCGTGCCGAGGGTGGACTTCCCCGCCCCGCTGACCCCCATGACGACCAGCAGCGGCGCG
This sequence comes from Falsiroseomonas sp. CW058, assembly GCF_050563535.1. NCBI lineage: Bacteria > Pseudomonadati > Pseudomonadota > Alphaproteobacteria > Acetobacterales > Roseomonadaceae > Falsiroseomonas > Falsiroseomonas sp. CW058. The sequence continues at coordinate 90,555 of NZ_JBNXUO010000012.1, read as the reverse complement.
GTCATCTCGGCTCCAGGTGGCCGCCGAAGGCGTTGCGCATCGCACTCAGCGCACGGTCGGCGAAGGGTCCGTCCTGGCGGGAGCGGAAGCGCGCGTAGAGCGCGGCGGACAGCACCGGCGCGGGCACCGCGCTGTCGATCGCCGCCTGCACCGCCCAGCGCCCCTCCCCGCTGTCGCCGACCCGGCCGGTGTAGCCCGAAAGCTCCCCGTCCGCCGCCAGCGCCTGCGCCGTCAGGTCCAGCAGCCAGGAGGCGACGACGCTGCCGCGGCGCCAGGCCTCGGTGATGTCGGGCACGGGCAGGTCGAGGCGCTGGTCCTCGGGCAGGCGGTCGCTGCCCGCCTGCTGGAGCAGTTCCAGCCCCTCCGCCATGGCCTGCATCATCCCGTACTCGATGGCGTTGTGGACCATCTTGGTGAAGTGCCCGGCGCCGTTCGGCCCGCAATGGACGTAGCCGCGCGGCGGGCGCGGGTCGCCCGCCGGGTCGCGCCCCGGCGTGGGCGCCGCCGTCCCTTCCCCTGGAGCCAGCGCGGCGAGGACCGGATCCAGCCGCGCGACCTGCGCCTCCGGCCCGCCGATCATCAGGCAGTAGCCGCGCGCCAGCCCCCAGACCCCGCCCGAGGTGCCGATGTCGAGGAAGTCGATCCCCTTCGCGCGCAGCATCGCGGCGCGGCGGATCGCGTCCTTCCACATGCCGTTGCCGCCATCGATGGCGACATCGCCCGGCGCGAGCAGGCCGGCGAGTTCCGCCAGCGCGGCCTCCGTCGCCTCCCCCGCCGGCAGCATCACCCAGACGGTGCGCGGCGCCTCCAGCCGGCGCACCAGGTCGGCAAGGCCGGACGCGCCCTCGGCCCCTTCCGCCGCCAGCGCGGCGACGGCGGCGGGGTCGCGGTCCCACACCACCGCGCCGATGCCCGCCCGGGCCAGCCGCCGCACCAGGTTGCCGCCCATGCGGCCCAGCCCCACCATCCCGAGCCGCATAGGGCCATCCTTCCTCCGCCGCCGCCCATCCGCCGGGCAGGGCCGCCAACAAGGCCCCCAGGATGCGGGCGGCCGCGCGCCGGGACAAGCCGCGTGGGCCGCGTGTCAGCCCTTCCGCCGGATCGCCATCAGCACGCGTTCCGGCGTGGCGGGCAGGTCCAGCGCCTCCACCCCGATCGCGTCCTTCAGCGCGTTCCAGACGCTGGTGGCCAGCAGCAGCGGCGGCTCCCCCACCGCCTTCGAGCGGAAGATCGTCTCCGACCGCGCCGGCGCGCCTTCCAGCAGGCGGACGTTGAAGGCCGGCGGCACGTCGCGGCTGCCCGGGATCTTGTAGGTGGAGGGGCCGACGGTGCGCAGCCGCCCCTGCACGTCCCACCACAGCTCCTCGCAGGTCAGCCAGCCCATGCCCTGCACGAAGGCGCCCTCGATCTGGCCGCGGTCCACCGCCGGGTTCAGGCTGCGGCCGCAATCCTGCACGATGTCCGTGCGCAGGCAGCGATGCTCGCCGGTCAGCGTGTCCACCACCACCTCGCTCACCGCGGCGCCGTAGGAGAAGTAGAAGAACGGCCGGCCGCGCATCCTCTCCCGGTCCCAGTGGATGTCGGGCGTGCTGTAGTGCCCGGTGGCCGAGAGCGAGACGCGTTCCAGGAAGCAGAGCTTCGCAAGCTCGCCGAAGTCGAGGAAGCGGTTGGCGCCGACGCGCTCCGCCCAGGCGCGGTTGTCGGCGAAGACCACCTCGCCCGGCGCGATCCCCCAGCGCCGTGCCGCGACGCCGGCCATGCGGTCGCGGATCGCCGTCGCCGCATTGTGCGCCGCCCAGCCATTGAGGTCGCTGCCCGTGCTGGCCGCGGTGGCCGCTGTGTTCGGCACCTCGGCGGTGCTGGTGGCGGTGATGGCGACGCGGTCGAGGTCGACGCCGAAGACCTCGCACACCACCTGCGCGACCTTCACGAACAGGCCCTGCCCCATCTCCGTCCCGCCATGGTTCAGCCGGATGGACCCGTCGGAATACACATGCACCAGCGCGCCCGCCTGGTTCAGGTGCATGATCCCGAAGGAGATGCCGAAGGCCAGCACCATGCTGCCGAGGCCCCGCCGCAGCGTCGGGTGCGCGGCATTGAAGGCCGCGATCTCGCCCCGCCGGCGGTCCCATGCGGAATCGCGCCGCGCCTCGGCCCAGACGCGGGCGATGAGGTCGCCTTCCAGCTTCTGGCCATAGGGTGTCTCGTCGCCATTGCCGGGGATGCCGCAGAAGTTGCGCGCGCGCACCTCCTCGGGCGTCATGCGCAGGGCGGCGGCGACGCGGTGGACCACGTCCTCCATCAGCAGCGCGCCCTGCGGCCCGCCGAAGCCGCGGAAGGCGGTGTTGGAGACGGTGTTGGTCCTCGCCGCCAGCCCGGTGATCCGCACATCCGGCACGTCGCAGCAGTTCAGCGCGTGGGTCACCGCGCGGAACACGACGCCCGCCGACATGTCGAGGCTCCAGCCCCCATCCGCGGCCAGCAGCGCATCCAGCCCGAGGATGCGGCCGCTGGCGTCGAAGCCGGCGGTCCAGCGATACAGGAAGGGATGGCGCTTGCCGGTCGCGGTCATGTCGGCGCGGCGCGGCAGGCGCAGCTTCACCGGGCGGCCGGTGACGCGGGCCGCGATGGCGGCCGCGGCGGCCACCCAGCTCGCATTGCTCTCCTTGCCGCCGAAGCCGCCGCCCATCCGCCGGCAGGTGACGGTGACGCGGCTGTAGCCGCAGCCCAGCACGCGGGCGACGACATGCTGCACCTCCGACGGGTGCTGGGTGGAGGAGGTGACGGCCATCTCCCCATCCTCGCCCGGCGTCGCGATGGCGACCTGGCCTTCCAGGTAGAAATGCTCCTGCCCGCCGGCGCGGAACTCGCCCTCCATCCGGCGCGGCGCGGCGGCGATGGCCGCAGCGGCGTCGCCGCGCGCCAGCACCTGCGGGGGCACGACGTTGCGGCCCAGTTCCAGCGCGCGCTCGATCGTCAGCACCGGCTCCAGCGGCTCGACCTCGGCGCGCACCGCCTGCGCGGCGCGCAGCGCGGCGTCGCGGCTGGTCGCGACCACCATCGCCAGCGGCATCCCCGCGAATTCCACCACCGGGTCGGCGAACAGCGGCTCATCCTTGCCGATCGGGGCGATGTCGTTGACGCCCGGCAGGTCCCGCGGGCCGATCGCGGCGACCACCCCCGGCATGGCGCGCGCCGCCGGGAGGTCGAGCGAGACGACGCGCCCATGCGCCACGTCGGACAGGACAAGCGCGGCATGAAGCAGCCCCGGCACCTCGCCCATGTCGTCGGCGAAGCGCGCCTCGCCGGTCGCGTGCTTCAGCGCGCTGTCGTGCCGCAGCGCGGCGCCGGCTCCCTTGCGCGGCAGGCCCTGCGTGCCGTCCATCAGACCGCCTCCGCGAAAGCCGCGACCTCGGCCGGCAGGTCGGGGCGCGTGGCGCGCAGGTGCAGCCGGCGCAGCAGGCCCCCCGCCACCGCCAGGCGGTACTCCGCCGTGCCGCGCCAGTCGCCGAGCGGCGCGAGGTCCGCGGCCAGCGCCTCCGCCGCCGCCTCCACCGCCCCGGCATCGAAGGGGCGCCCCGCCAGCGCCGCCTCGGCGCGCGAGGCGCGGACAATTGTGGGACCGACGCCGCCGAAGGCCAGCCGCGCCTCGGCAACCGCTCCGCCGGCCATCCGCAGCCACATCGCGGCGCCCACCGTCGCGATGTCCTGGTCGTGGCGCTTGCTGACCTTCTCGCAGGCGAGGACCACGTCCGGGCCTGGCCGCGGCAGATGGACGGAAAGGATGACCTCATCCGCCGCCAGCGCGTTCCGCCGGTAGCCGGTCAGGAACCCGTCCACCGGCAGCGCCCGCACGCCGCGCACCGAGGCGACCCGCACCGTGGCACCCAGCGCGACCAGCGGCGGCAGCGCATCCCCGATCGGCGAGGCGGTGCCGAGATTGCCGCCGAGCGTGCCGAGCCCGCGGATCTGCCGCGACCCCAGCCGCGCCATCAGCGCCGCGAAGGGGGCGAAGCCGGCTTCCCGCCGCAACACCGGCAGCAAGTCGCCATAGGGCACGGCAGCCCCGACGGTCACGCCCGCCTCCGCCACCTCCACGCCGCGCAGCTCGGCGACGTCGAGCAGGCAGATCACCTCGGCCGGGACCTCCCGGTGGTCGGAGACGCGCAGGGACAGATCGGTGCCCCCCGCCAGCAGCCAGGCGGCGGGATGGGCGGCGCGCAGCGCCAGCAGCTCGGGCAGCGAGGACGGCAGGTGGAAGACCTGGCCCGGCGCCTCGAACCGCGCGCCGCCGCGGGACCGCGATGCGGGCGGCAGCGCGGGCGGCGCCGCGCCGTCATCGGCCAGCGCCGCGAAGACGTCGAGGATCGGGCGGTAGCCGGTGCAGCGGCACAGGTTGCCGGCCAGCGCCTCGTGCACCTCCCCGCCCTCGCGCGCATGGGCCCAGGCGGTCATCACGATGCCCGGCGTGCAGAAGCCGCATTGCGTGCCGTCGCTCTCGGCCATCGCGCGCTGGATGGGGTGCGGCGCGCCGTCGGGGCCGCGCAGCCCCTCCACCGTGCGGATCGCGCGACCATCCAGCTGGCCGAGCAGGGTGAGGCAGCCATTCACCGGGACGCGGCGGCCATCCGCCTCCTCCAGCACCACGGTGCAGGCGCCGCAGTCGCCTTCCGCGCAGCCCTCCTTCGTGCCGGTCAGCCCGCCGGCGCGCAGCCAGTCGAGCAGCGAGGCGGTGGGGGAGGTGCCGGGCGGCAGGCTCACCTGCCGCCCGTTGAGGACGAAGCCGATCGCGGTCATGGCGCCGAGTTAAGCAGACCCCGCGCCGCGGTCGAAGGGCCGTCGTCAGGTGAAGACGATGTCCCCCGCGCCCAGCGTCGAGACACCCTGGAGGAAGATCACGTCACCGGCGCCGAAGCTCAGCTCCAGCCCCGCCATGTCCCAGTAGACCTTGGCCGTCCGCACCACCCCCCCGGCGGTGATGCCGGACAGTTCCAGCCGGTCCGTGCCCGGGGTGAAGTCCACCACCCAGTCCCAGCCATCGCCCCGGGCATAGGCCACCGTGTCCGCGCCGGCGCCGAGCGTCAGCCCGTCATGGCCGCGGCCGCCGGACAGGCGGTCATTGCCCGCCAGGCCCTGCAGGTCGTCGCTGCCCGCGCCGCCGTTCAGCGTGTCGGCCCCGGTGCCGCCCTTCAGCCAGTCGTCGCCCACGCTGCCGTTGACGAGCAGCCCGGCCGGCGGGGGCGGTGGCGGTGGCGGTGGCTGGGTGGTGCCGCCGCCCCAGGTGACGTCCGCGGCGCGGAATGCCGTGACGCCCTGGAGGAAGATGCTGTCCCCGGCGGCCAGCCGGATCTCGGTGCCCGCCATGCCCCAGTAGGTCTTCGCCGCGATCACCGCCTCGCCGGCCGCGTAGCCCTGCATCAGCAGGCGGTCCGTGCCCGGGGTGAAGTCCACGATCCAGTCCACCCCGTCGCCGCGCGCGAAGACCACGGTGTCGGCGCCGGCGCCGAGGGTCAGGCCGTCATGGTCGCGCCCGCCCGCCAGCACGTCGTTGCCCGCGCCGCCCTGGAGGTCGTCGGACCCGGCCCCACCGGTCAGCGTGTCGGCACCCGCGCCGCCCTTCAGCCAGTCGTCGCCAGCCGTGCCGGGCACCACCATGTCGATGGCGGTGCCGCCCGAGCCCGGCGGCAGGGCGAGCCCCCCGGCCGCCACCCAGATCGGCAGGCCCTGGTCGTCATAGACGGCATTGCCGCGCGCGCTGCCATCCGCGCCCGTCAGCCGCCCATAGCCATGCGCGTAGAACAGCCGCCCTTCCGCGGGCAGCGCCGCGGAGAAGGTCAGCAGCAGCGTGTCGGCATCGACGATCGACGCCGCGGTGGCCTGCATCGCCCCGCCGTCGAGCCGCACCGTCCAGCCGAGGCCGGAGGCCGCATCGGCATCGAGCGCGCGGAACCCGCCGGCGGCGTCGTGCAGCACGTCGATGCGCAGCTGGTTGGCGCCCACCCGCGTGGCGGCGACGACCTGCGGTCCCTCATCGGCGATGTTCCCGCCCGCGAGGGCGACCGGCGAGCCCGCCTTCGCATATTGCGCGAAGGCCTCCGCCACCGCGCGCGCGCTCCTCAGCGCCGTCTGCATCGCGTCCTGGGCGTCGATGTGCCCGCCGCCATAGGCGCCGGCGAAGTCGCCATCCATGTCCACGTCCTGGATGCGGGCGGCGATCGCGGCGTGGAAGCCGGCATCGGCGGCCAGCTGCTCCATCCCGCGGCGGATCGCCTGGGTGCCCTCATCCGTGCCGAAATAGTCGGGGTTGCCCCAGTAGGGCATGGCCGACACGAACAGGTAGGGCGTGGTCGCCGCGCCCTGGCCCAGCGCGGCGCGCAGCTGCGCCGCGTCGAAGCGCACGGCGGAGACCCATTCCTCCGTCGTCAGGTCGAAGCGCGTGCTGTCCGATTCGCTGTGCAGCCACAACACCGCGGTCGGGTCGTCGCGCCGCGTCGCGGGAAGCCCGCGCGCGGTGGCCAGGATCGACTGCTCCAGCTCCGCCAGGTCCCAGCCCTGGCGCCAGTCGCCGTTGCGCGGCAGGAGCCAGTCGCCGATCAGCCTGGTGCCGCCGAAGGCGGTGGCGGCGCCGTCCGACCCATCGCTGTCATAGACCAGCCGCACCCGGTCGTTGACGCCGTCGAAGCCCAGGAGACGCTGCACCTCGCTCACCAGGGCGGGGCCGGCGCCGCCTTCGTATTCCATGAGGAACATGGCGTTCGACTGGCCACGCACGAGCAGGTTCAGATCCATGGCCGACCTCTGGATGGGGTTGGTTGGAGGCACCGGGTGATGCGGGCCGCGCCGCAGGGTGGCGCCCGCCGGGAGCAAAGTTATTCCAATAACGTATGTAGTATAATGTCGATCCGGCGCACATTGGCGTGCACCACATCATCCTGGCGTCATCGGCAACCCCGGCGCCGATGCCGCGCCCGCGCCGGAAGGGGCAATCAAGCGAAGACGAAGTCGGTGGCGGCGATCCTCGCCGAGACGCCCTGGAGGAACATCTCGTCGCCGCCGCCGAAGTCGAGGTCGAGCCCGACCATGCCCCAGCGCGTCTCGACCGTCTGCACCACCTGGCCGGCGGTGATGCCCTCCAGCCGGATCTTCTCGACACCCGGCTGGAAGTCCACCACCCAGTCCGGCCCGTCGCCGCGGGCGAAGGCGAAGGTGTCGATGCCCGCGCCGCCGGTCAGGCCGTCATGGTCCCGACCGCCGCGCAGCAGGTCGTTGCCGCCGAGGCCCTGCAGGTCGTCCGACCCCGCCCCGCCCGAGATCGTGTCCGACCCCGCCCCGCCCTGCAGCACGTCCGCGCCGGCGGTGCCGTTGAGCACCAGCCCGCCCGATGCGGGCGGCGCGGTGGAGGCGCGGAAGCTGCCGGACAGGCCGAGCTGCGCCGCGGTGACGAGGCCGATCCCTTCGAGGAACAGCGTCTCGCCACCCGGCAGGGTGAGCCGCAGGCCGGACACCCCGCCCTCGGTCGTCACCGCCGCGGTCACCTGGTCGGTCGTGACATTGGTCAGCCGCACCCGGTCGGTTCCGAGGGCGAAGTCCGTCACCCGGTCCGCGCCTTCGACCGGGCCGAAGAACACGATGTCGAGCCCGCTGCCGGTGGAGATCACGTCGTCCCCCGCCTGGCCGCGCAGGTGGTCGTTGCCCGCGCCGCCCGAGAGAATGTCCCCCCCGCCGCCGCCGAGCAGCATGTCCGCCCCGTCCCCGCCCAGCAGCGTGTCGTCGCCGAGCCCGGCATTCAGCGTGTCGTTGCCGCCATTGCCGGACAGGCTGTCGCCGAGGTTGCCGCCGCGCAGGCTGTCATTCCCCGCGCCGCCGCTCCGCGTCACGCCGGACGGGCCGGGCGGCGGAGGCGGCGGCGCGGTCATGCCCGAAGGCACGAGCCCGTCGGCCGCGACCCAGATCGGCAGGCCCTGATTGTCGTAGACCGCATTGCCCCGGCCCGCGCCGTCCGCGCCCCAGAGCCGGCCATAGCCGTAGCCGTAGTAGAGCTTCCCATCGGCCGGCAGCGGGCCGGAAAAGGTGACGAGCAGCGTGTCGGCATCCTCGATGATCACGCCGCGGCCATTCACCAGCCCGCCCGAGCCGACGACGGTCCAGCCGATCCCGCCCGCCGCATCCGGATCCAGCGCCTGGAAGCCGGTGGCGTTGTCGTGCCGGACATCGACGCGGAGCTGGGTGGTGCCCACGGGCGTGGCGCGCACCACCTGCGGCCCCTCGTCGGCGATGTTCCCGCCCGCCGCCGCGACCGGGGAGCCGGGCTTCGCATAAGGCGCGAAGGCCTCGGCGACCGCGCGCGCGCTGCGCAGCGCGGTCTGCATCGCGTCCTCGGCGTCGATGTGGCCGCCGCCGTACTGGCCGGCGGCGTCGCCATCGACATCCGTGTCGATCATCCGGGCGGCGATCGCGGCGTTGAAGGTGGCATCGGCCGCGAGCCGCTCCATCCCCTGGCGGATCGCGTTGTGGCCCTGTGTGGTGCCGTAGTAGGGCATGGCCGAGATGAACAGGTAGGGGATCGTCCCCGCGCCCTGCCCGAAGGCGGCCCGCGTGGTCGCCGCGTCGAAGCGCACGGCGGACATCCACTCCTCCGGCGTCAGGTCGGCGCGGGCGCTGTCGTATTCGCTGTGAAGCCACAGGACCGCGGTCGGGTCGTCGCGCTGGGATGCGGGAAGCGAGGCGATCTCGTTCAGCAGCGCCTGTTCCCGCCCGGCGACGCTCCAGCCCTGCCGCCAGTCGCCATTGCGGGGAGCGAGCCAGTCGCCGATCAGGGCGGTGCCGCCGAAGGCGGTGCCGCTGTTCCAGTCGTACCAGTCATAGACGATGTTGACGCGGTCGTTGACGCCATCGAAGCCCAGCAGGCGCTGGACCTCCTGCTGAAGGGCCGCCTGGCCCGCCCATCCGTTGCTGTCCATCATCAGGATCGCGTTGGACTGGCCGCGGACGAGCAGGTTCAGATCCATGCCGGCATCTCCGGTGCAAGGTGCTGGCACCGGCCAGGGCACGGTGCCGGACGGCGCGGAACCGCCGCCCGAAATATTATCTGGATGTATACATCCGCTAAGTCACCGCACGAGCGGCGAGGCAGCCCTAACATTTTCGTTCAAACCCCTCCCCCGGTCGCAGGCGCTGCGCGGGCCTTCGCGCGGCGGGCGAAACAGGGGCGGCGCGGCCCGTCAATGCGGGTCGTCGCCCCGCGGCTGCGCCAGGCCGAGGAAGCTCGACGCCAGGCGGTGCAGCCCGCGCAGCGGCACCGGCAGCCAGACCGGCCGGTGGGCGGCCTCGTGCCCGACCTCGTAGGCGGCCTTGTCGATCAGGAACAGCTCGAGCGCCGCCGCCGCACCCGCGGGCGCCGGCCCGGCCTCCGCCTCCCAGGTCGCGCGGTAGGCGTCGAGGAAGGCGGCGCCGGCGGCCTCGCGCCAGGCGGCGATCAGTTCGGCCCGCCGGCCGGTCGGCGCCGCGGTGGCGGTGCCGCTCTCCTCCGTGGCGGCGGCGACGGCGGCGGCGTAGTCGAAGCTGCGGAGCAGCCCCGCCACGTCGCGCCACGGGCTGCCCTTCGCGCGGCGCGCCGCCAGCGGCCGGCCGGGCTCGCCCTCGAAGTCGAGGATCACCGCGTCGCCCGGCGCGACGAGCACCTGGCCGAGGTGGAAGTCGCCATGGATGCGGGTGGCGACCAGCCCCGCCGGCGCGGGCACCCGCGCGCGGATGGCGGCCAGCAGCGCATCGCGCTGGCCGACCAGCCGTGCCGCCATCTCCGCCTCCGGCCCCGCCGGCACCGCGCCGGGCCGCGCCAGCAGGTCCAGCGCCCGGCCCACCCCTTGCGCCGCCTCCTCCGCCCAGCGTCGCGCGGTCGCGGCGTCCACCGTCTCCGGCGCGAGGTCCGGCTCCTCCGCCGGGCGCGCCAGCAACAGGTGCATCTGCGCCAGGCGCCGGCCGATCGCCTCGGCCAGCGGCAGGTAGCCGGCCAGGGGGGCATCGGGCGCGGCCTCGGTCAGCGCCGTCTCGTCCACAGTGCGGGCCAGCCAGTCCAGCGTCCAGGCCCAGGCATCGCCCTGGTTGCGGGCGAAGGCCTGCAGGATCATCAGCGTCTGCGGCGGCTGGCCATCGGCGCCGATGCGCCGCACCTCCCCCAGCAGCGCCGGCGTGCCGGCATAGCCCATGCAGGTCAGGTGCCGCGCCATCTCGGCTTCCGGATGGGGGCCGGGCAGCACGCGGCGGAACAGCTTCAGCACCACCGCCTCGCCCAGGATGACGGAGGTGTTGGACTGTTCGGAGCCGAGCCGCCGCACCTCGGCCGCCGCGGGCAGCGCCAGCGCGGCCAGCGCGGCCGAGCCCTCGAAGACGATCTCGCCCTCGGGCGTCGCGATGCGGCGGCCGTCGCGGCAGGCGGCCAGCACGGCATGGGCGAAGCCGTCGGTCGCCGCGGCGTCGGTCAGCAGGCCGACCCGCGCCCCCTGGCGCAACCGCGCGAGGGCAAGCTGGCCGGCGGGCTTCGCCGCCTCCTCCTCGCCGATCCGCGCGAGCGGCACGGCCCAGCGTTCGCCGCCCGCCTCCACCTCGGCCAGCAGCAGCGGCAGGGGCGCATCGGGCATCGGCGTGGCGAAGGCGAAGCGCGCCCCCCGCGCGCCGCCCTCGCCCGGGGCGAACCAGCGGCGGCGCGGCAGCCATTCGGGCAGCACCTCCCGCTCCAGCACGGCGCGGGCCTCCGCGGTCAGCCAGCCGGCGCCGGCGCGGGCGACCAGGGTGCGGAATTCCGGCAGGGGCTCCGGCGCGGGGACGTGCCAGGCCGGCAGCGCCGCGCCGGGCTGCGCCAGCACGAACCAGTGGAAGCCGTAGGGCGGCAGCGTCAGCAGGTAGGGCAGCGCGCCGACCGGCGGGAAGGAGGTGCCGCCCAGCATCTCCACCGGCACCCGCCCCGCCAGGGCCGACAGGTCCAGCTCCACCGCCTGCGCCGCGCGGGAGAGGTTGAAGACGCAGAGCACCGCCTCCTCCTCCCACTCCCGCAGATAGGCCAGCACCTTGCGGTTGCCGGGGTAGAGGAGGCGCATCGCGCCGCGGCCGAAGGCGCGCGTGCGCTTGCGCACCGCCAGCATCCGCCGCGTCCAGTTCAGCAGGCTCGACGGGTCGCGCAGCTGGCTTTCGACATTCACCGCCTGGAAGCCGTAGAGCGGGTCCTGGATGGGCGGCAGCACCAGGGCTGCGGGGTCGGCGCGGCTGAAGCCGCCGTTGCGGTCGGGCGACCACTGCATCGGCGTGCGCACCCCGTCGCGGTCGCGCAGGAAGATGTTGTCGCCCATGCCGATCTCGTCGCCGTAGTAGATGACGGGCGTGCCGGGCATGGACAGCAGCAGCCCGTTCATCAGCTCGATCCGCCGCCGGTCGCGCTCCATCAGCGGCGCGAGGCGGCGGCGGATGCCGAGGTTGATGCGCGCGCGCCGGTCGGCGGCATAGACCTGCCACAGCGTGTCGCGTTCGCTGTCCGTCACCATCTCGAGCGTCAGCTCGTCGTGGTTGCGGAGGAACACCGCCCACTGGCAGCCCTCGGGGATGTCGGGCGTCTGGCGCAGGATGTCGGTGATGGGGAAGCGGTCCTCCTGCGCGACGGCCATGTACATCCGCGGCATCAGGGGGAAGTGGAAGCACATGTGGCATTCGTCGCCGGCGCCGAAATACTGCTGCACGTCCTCGGGCCACATGTTGGCTTCCGCCAGCAGCATCCGGTTGGGGTAGCGCTGGTCCAGCTCGGCGCGGATGCGGCGCAGGATCGCATGCGTCTCGGGCAGGTTCTCGTTGCTGGTGCCCTCGCGCTCCACCAGGTAGGGCACGGCGTCCAGCCGCAGCCCGTCCACCCCCATGTCGAGCCAGAAGCGCATCACCCGCAGCACGGCCGCCATGACGCGGGGATTGTCGAAGTTCAGGTCGGGCTGGTGGCTGTAGAAGCGGTGCCAGTAATAGGCCTTGGCGACCGGGTCCCAGGTCCAGTTCGAGGTCTCGGTGTCGCAGAAGATGATGCGCGTGCCGTCGTAGCGGCGGTCGTCATCCGACCAGACATAGACGCTGCGCTCGCGCGAGCCCGGGGGGGCGCGGCGCGCCGCCTGGAACCAGGGGTGGTCGGCGCTGGTGTGGTTGATGACGAGTTCGGTGATGACCTTCAGGCCGCGCGCATGGGCCGCGGCGACGAAGCGGCGGAAATCGCCGAGCCGGCCGTAGTCCGGGTGGACATCGGTGTAGTCCGCGATGTCGTAGCCGTCGTCGCGCCGGGGCGAGGGATAGAAGGGCAGCAGCCAGATCACGTCGACGCCGAGCCCGGCGATGTGGTCCAGCTTCGAGACAAGGCCGGCGAAGTCGCCGATCCCGTCGTCGTTGCCGTCCATGAAGGACTTCGGGTGCAGCTGGTAGATGACGGCGTCGCGCCACCACAGTGGCTCGCGCCCCGCGTCGTCCTGCCCTCGTCCAGCCGCCAAAGGTGCCTCCCGCCCCGCTCCGACCGGGCGGAACGCCGGGTTGCCGGGGATGTTCCGGCCGGCCCGCGCGTGGGACGGAGGGGGTGGAGGGGCGCCCGGGACAACCAGGGGAGTGGCTCGCGCCGGGATGCCGCGTCGCAAGCGTGGCGTAGCATCGCCACCGCCGGCACACGCGCAAGATTCGGAGACATCAAAGCAACCCCGGCGCGATAGACGCCGTCGGGCGGGATCAGGTCAGCGGTTTGGGACGATGCCCGGAATCAGGGATTCGGAAAGCCGATGAAGACATAGCCGACCTGGCGGATGGTCACGATGCAACGTTCCCCCAGCTCTGGAGCCAGCTTCTGGCGGAGATGCAGCACGGCATTGTCCACCGCCCGGTCGCCGGTGCGGAACGGGCGGCGGAAGACGGTCTGCGTCAGCGCCTCCCTCGTCATCACCTCGCCCGGCTGGGCGGCCAGCGCCGCGAGAAGGTCGAATTCCGCCGTGGTCAGGTCCACCACGGAACCGTCCGGCCGCACCAGGCGGCGCTCCACCGGCTGCAGCCGCCAACGGTCGCGCCGCGGCGCCTGCGGGGCGGCATTGCCGGGCCGGCGGATGCGCGCGCGCAGCCGCGCCACCAGCTCGCGCCCCGACACCGGCTTCACCAGGAAGTCATCGGCGCCGAGCTCGAGCCCGAGCACGCGGTCCGTCTCCTCGCGGTTGCCGGTCACGATCAGGATCGGCGCATCGGTGCGCGCCCGCAGGTCGGGCAGGTGCGGCAGCGTGTCGACCGGACCCAGCCGCTGGTCGAGGATCACCGCGTCAGGTCGCTGCGTGTCGAGGATCGCCAGCGCCGCGGGGTAGGAATTGGCGACAAGCGTCCGAAGCCCGTAGCGCGCCAGGTAGGCCGCCATCTCGTCCGTCAGCTCCCGCTCGTCGTCCGCCAGCAGGACCAGGGGTGTGAGGGAAGCGGCCTCGGACCCCGCATCCTCCGTCCGCGTCTCGCGAGCCGCGACGCCGCGCGGCGCCGTCGCCGTCCTGGTCACCACGTCCAGTCTCCCCACACGCGGTCGTCTCCGCAAACGGAGACCTTCCCCGACACAGGCTGTAGCCGACGACCGGGGGCGACGTCGAGCGGCAGTCTCAGCTTATGCGAGAATTCTTCATACGACACTCGACACCACGGCGACAGGTTAACCGGTCATTAACCACTCCGCCTTCGGGGCGGTCCGCACGGCGCGGCCCCGCCCCCCTTCCAGGACGGGAGTTGGGACCATGAACCTGCCACTCGGCTTCGCGACGACCTCCGACCAGACCACCCCCGCCGCGGCCGCCCCCGGCACGCGCCAGCTGCTGCTCGACGCCACCACGCTCTCGACCCCGGTCGCGCCGCGCCTCGCCGTCCTCGTCGTCGACGACGAGGAGGAGGTGCGCGACGAGTTGGCCGAGATGCTCGAACGCCGCGGTATGGCCGTGCTGACCGCCAACTCGGCGCAGGCCGCGCTCGGCGTGCTGCGCGGGCGGGCGGATGTGGGCGCGCTGGTCACCGACATCCGCATGCCGGGGATGGACGGGCTGACGCTGGCCGAGCACGCGCTGGACGGCCGCGGCCCGGCCGAGGCGCTGGAGGTCGTGCTGGTCACCGGCTACGTGACGCCCGGCTACAGCCTCGCGGCGAACCGGCTCGGCGCCTTTGGGATGCTCCAGAAGCCGATGCGCGGCGCCGAGCTGGGCCGCATGCTGGAGGAGGCGCTGGACCGCGCCGCCGCCCGGCGCCGCGCCGCCCTCGTGCTCGTCCGGCCCGACCCGCTGCCGGCGCCGCCGCTGGTCCGCAGCCCGGCCGAGGCCGCCGAGGCGCTGCTGCACACGCTGTCCCAGCGCCTCGCCGGCCCCGGCGCCGCGCTGGAAGCCACCGCGCGGGAGATGCGCGAGCCGCTCGCCGCGCTGCTGGAGGCCGGCCCCGCCGAGCCGACCGACCAGGCCGAGACGCGCCGGCTCCTCGCCCTGGTGGACGACCTGCTGGAGGTGGCGGCGCTGGAGGCCGGGACGCTCGCGCCCGACATCGCGCCGATCTCCGCCCACGGCCTGCTCGGCGCCCTCTGCGCGCGGCTCGACGCGCTCGGCCTCCGCTGCGGGCGGCGCATCATCCTCCAGCCCGAGGCCGACCCGGCCTTCCTGCTCGACACCGCGCGGCTGGTGCGCGCCGTGGCGCTGCTGGCCGCGCGGGCGCTGCGCGACTGCGACGGCGCGGCGCAGGCCGAGGTGTCGGTGGATGCGGGCGGCGGCCAGGCGCGGATCGACCTGACCATCCGCCCCGTCCGGCCGGTGGGGGGTGATGCCGGGGAGCCCTCGCCCGGCCAGCTCCTGCCGGTCTCGATCGCGCGACGGATGGTCGCGCTGCAGGGCGGGCGGCTCGATGCCTGGACGCTGCCCGAGGGCGGGCTCCGCGCCCGCCTGCTGATCCGCGGCGCCTGACCGCACCGCCCGCCTTCCCCTTCCGACCCGACCCGAACCACGCCAAGGATCCCGCGCCATGCTCGCCGAATGCATCGCCGCGCCGATGATCGATGCGAATGCGGAAGAAATCCGCGCCCCCTCCGCGCTCCGCCGGCGCGGGCTGCTCGCGCTTTCGACCGCCGCGCTCGTCGCCACCCCCGCCTGCGGCGCCGCCAGCACGACCGGGGCCGAGGCCACCGGGCCCGACAACCCGGCCGCGCAATGGGCGGCCTTCCGCGACCGCTACGTGACGCCGGAAGGCCGCGTGCTCGACACCGGAAACCAGGGCATCTCCCACAGCGAGGGCCAGGGCTACGCGATGCTGTTCGCCGAGGCCTTCGACGACCGCCCGACCTTCGAGCGCGTGTTCCACTGGGCGCGGCGCAACCTGCGCCGGCCGGACGGGCTGCATTCCTGGCGCTTCCGCCCGGGCAGCCGCAACCCGGTGGAGGACCCGAACAACGCCACCGACGGCGACCTCTACATCGCCTGGTCGCTGCTGCGCGCCGCCGACCGCTGGGGCGAGCCGGAATGGCGGCGGGAGGGGACCCGGATCGGCGAGGCGATCCTGCAGAAGCTGGTCCTGGAGGTGGGCGGCCGCACCGTGCTGCTGCCCGGCGCGCAGGGCTTCGTCCATCCCGACCGCGTGGTGGTCAACCCGTCCTACTACGCCTTCCCCGCGCTGTTCGCGCTGTCCCGCGCCGTGCCGGACCGCGCCTGGCAGCGGGTGATGGGCGACGGCGTGACGATGCTGCGCAACATGCGCTACGGCCGCTGGGGCCTGCCGGCGGACTGGGTGGAGATGGGGCGCACCCATGCCACCGCCGCCCTCGTGCGGCCGGCGGCCGGCTGGCCGATGCGCTTCTCCTTCGACGCGGTGCGGGTGCCGCTGCACCTGGCCTGGGCCGGCATGACGGATGAGCCGGCGATGCGCGCCGCGGCCAATTTCTGGAACGACCCCAGCCTGCCGATGCGCCCGGCCTGGGCCGACCTGCGCAGCGGCCAGGTCGCCCCCTACTCGGCCCCCGCGGGCATCGAGGCGGTGGCCGAGGTCACCACCGCCACCGGCTGGCAGCGCGGCCTGGCGCGCAACCTGCCGAGCGTGGCGCGCAGCCCCGACTACTACTCCGCCGCCCTCGCGCTGCTGTCGCGCATCGCCCTGCGGGAGAACCCGCGGAACCTGCTGGCCGATGCGACGCCGCCCGCCCCGCCCCCGCCGCCCGCCAACACTGCCGTCGCCGCCTTCCGCCGGCTCTGGGCGCGGGCGTGACAGGGCCGGCCCGGGCCCGGCTTGACCCCGCGCCGGGCGCAACCCAGGGTTCGCCGGACCCTTCCCGCGCCGGAGACACGATGTCCGCCTTCACGCCCCGCCGGCCGCTGCGGGCCCTGTTCGTCCACCAGAACTTCCCCGGTCAGTATGCCCACCTTGCCCCGGCGCTGGCGCAGCGGCAGGGGGTGCAGGTCTGGGGCGTGGGCGAGAAGGAAGGCTACGCCGCGCCCGGCGTCCGCTACGTCGCCTATGGCGCGCCGCGCGGCGCGGGGGAGCAGACGCACCGCTACCTCCGCCCCTTCGAGGCGGCGACCCGGCGCGGCCAGCACATCGCCAACCGCCTGGTGCAGCTGCGCGACAAGGAAGGGCTGAACCCGGACATCATCGTCTGCCATCCCGGCTGGGGGGACGGGCTGTTCCTGAAGGATGTCTTCCCCCGCGCCCGGACGCTGTTCTACTGGGAATTCTACTACAACTCCCACGGCCAGGACCTGGGCTTCGACCCCGCCCAGCAGGTCAGCCTGGACGACGCGGCGCGGGTGCGGACCCTGAACGCGACGCAGCTCGTCTCGCTCCAGGGGGCGGATTGGGGCGTCAGCCCGACGCGCTGGCAACGCAGCCGCTACCCCGCCTGGGCCCGTGCCCGCATCACCTGCCTGCATGAAGGCGTGGACACCGCCCGCTGCGCGCCCCGGGCCGGTGCCGTCTTCCGCACGCCCGAAGGGCGGGAGTTCCGCCAGGGCGACCCCGTGATCTCCTATGTCGCCCGCAACCTCGAACCCTATCGCGGCTTCCCGAGCTTCATGAAGGCGCTCGCCCTCATGCAGCGGGAAAGGCCGGACCTGCACGCCGTGGTGGTCGGCGGGAACGAGGTGTCCTACGGCCGCAAGCCCGAAGGCGCGCCCGACTGGAAGACGAAGGTGCTGGCCGAGATGGAGGGGCAGCTCGACCTCTCCCGCATCCACTTCACCGGCCGCGTCGCCCATGACGCGCTGCACGACCTGTTCCGGGTCACCCGCGCGCATGTCTACCTGACCTACCCCTTCGTCCTGTCCTGGTCGATGCTGGAGAGCATGGCCTGCGGCGCCGTCGTGGTGGGCAGCGACACGCCGCCGGTCGCGGAGGCGATCACCCATGGCGAGACCGGACTTCTGGTCCCCTTCTTCG
Source organism: Falsiroseomonas sp. CW058 (assembly GCF_050563535.1). Taxonomy (NCBI): domain Bacteria; kingdom Pseudomonadati; phylum Pseudomonadota; class Alphaproteobacteria; order Acetobacterales; family Roseomonadaceae; genus Falsiroseomonas; species Falsiroseomonas sp. CW058. Next base: position 73,131 of record NZ_JBNXUO010000012.1, on the reverse strand, counting down.
AGCCCGAGAGGCTGGCCGCGACCGTGCTCGGCGTGCTCGCCGACCCCGAGGGCCACCGCCACCTCGGCGAGGCCGCGCGCGCCAGCGTCATCGCCCGCTACGACCTGGCCCGGATCTGCCTGCCGCGCCAGCTCGACCTCGTGGAACGGGTGGCGGCGGGCCTCGACCCCGCCCCGGACCCCGAGCCCTGATCGAGGGGCATCGCCAAACCGGAACCGGAACGCGGCTTCCGCCACTCTCTACCTTGGATTATGGAGACGACATCGTTTCTCGCCTGGAAGGGGGCAGTCCGATGCCGGACGATCTGCGGGCAGCGGGGATTGAGTTGCGCCGGGCGGGCAATGTGGAGGCACGCGGCCTCGGCATAGACGGGCCCCTGCTGCTCTCGGTCCGCCGCTTCGTCGATGCGCGCGGCGCCTTCATCGAGACCTACAACCGGCGGGACTTCGCGGCGGTGGGCATCGAGGACGACTTCGTGCAGGACAACCAGTCCCTGTCGGTCGCGCCCGGCACGGTGCGCGGCCTGCACTTCCAGGCCCGGCCGCATGCCCAGGCGAAGCTGGTGCGGGTGCTGCGCGGGCACATCATGGATGTCGCGGTCGACATCCGCGCGGGCTCTCCCACCTTCGGCCGCCATGTCACCGCCGACCTGACCGGCGAGAACGGCCTGATGCTCTACATCCCCGCGGGCTTCGCCCATGGCTTCGTCACGCGGGCGCCGCACACCGAGGTCGCCTACAAGGTCAGCGCGCTCTACGCGCCCGACTGCGACCGCGGCCTCGCCTGGGACGACCCCGAGCTCCACATCGACTGGGACCTGGACCCCGCCCGCGCCGTGCTGTCCGACAAGGACCGGCGCTGGCCGCGGCTGGCCGATCTGGGGCCGGTCTTCTGATGCGCATCCTCGTCGCCGGACGCGAAGGCCAGGTCGCCCGCGCGCTGGTCGCGCGGCTCGCGCCCGACGGCCACGAGGTGACGGCGCTGGAGCCGCCGGAGCTCGACCTCACCCGGCGGGAGGGGATCGCCGCCGCGGTGCGCGCGGCGCGGCCCGCGCTGGTGGTGAACGCCGCCGCCTATACCGCGGTGGACCGGGCGGAGGACGATGCGGCCCTGGCCCACGCCGTGAACCGCGACGGCGCCGGCTGGCTGGCGGCCGAGGCCGCGGCCATCGGCGCGCCCTTCGTGCATTTCTCGACCGACTACGTCTTCGACGGGCGCAAGGGCGCGCCCTATGTCGAGACCGACGCCCCTTCCCCCCTCGGCGTCTACGGGGCCAGCAAGGAAGCCGGGGAACGCGCGGTGCTGGCCGCCAACCCGCGCAGCGCCGTGCTCCGCACCGCCTGGGTGTGCAGCGCGGACGGCGCCAATTTCGTGAAGACGATGCTGCGCCTGGGGGCGGAGCGGGACGAGCTGCGCGTGGTGGCCGACCAGCACGGCGCCCCCACCTTCGCCGCCGACCTGGCGGAGGCGGTGGCGCGGATGATGCCGCGCCTCCTCTCCGCCCCGGCGGGCGACGAGGCCTTCGGCCTGTTCCACCTCTCCGGCGCGCCGCACACCACCTGGCACGACTTCGCCGCCGCCATCCTGGACGGCGCGGCGGCGCGCGGCCGCCCGCGGCCGAGGCTGGTGCCCATCGCCACCGCCGACTACCCGACGCGCGCGGCGCGCCCGGCGGATGGCCGGCTGGACTGCACGCGGATCGGGCGGGTGCACGGCATCGCCCCCGCCGACTGGCGCGACTCGCTCGCGCGCTGCCTGGATGCGCTTGTCGGCCCGATCGCGGCCCCGAAGGAGTGACCCGATGAAGGGCATCGTGCTCGCCGGCGGCGCCGGCACGCGGCTGCACCCGGCGACGCTCGCCGTCTCGAAGCAGCTGCTGCCGGTCTACGACAAGCCGATGGTCTACTACCCGCTGTCGGTGCTGATGCTGGCCGGCATCCGGGAGATCATGCTGATCTCGACGCCGCACGACCTGCCGCTGTTCCGGCGCCTGCTGGGGGACGGCAGCGCCTGGGGCCTGCGCATCGAGTACCAGGTGCAGGAACGGCCCGACGGCATCGCCCGCGCGCTCGTGCTGGCCGAGGACTTCCTGGCGGGAAGCCCGAGCACGCTGGTGCTGGGCGACAACCTGTTCCACGGCCATGACCTGCAGGAGCGCCTGGGCGAGGCGCGTGAGGCCACGGCCGCGGGCGGCGCCACCGTCTTCGCCTATCGCGTCGCCGATCCCGAACGCTACGGCGTGGTGGAGTTCGACGGCGACGGCCGCGCGCTGAGCCTCGAGGAGAAGCCCCGCGCGCCGCGGTCCCACTGGGCGGTGACGGGGCTGTATTTCTACGACGGCCGCGCGCCGGCGCTGGCCCGCGCGCTGAAGCCCTCGCCGCGCGGCGAGCTGGAGATCACCGACCTCAACCGGGTCTACCTGGAGGAAGGGTCGCTCCGCGTCACCCAGCTCGGCCGCGGCTATGCCTGGCTCGACACCGGCACGCATGACAGCCTGCTGGAGGCCGGCGAGTTCGTCCGCGCGATCGAGAAGCGGACCGGCCAGAAGGTCGCCGCGCCGGAGGAAGTGGCCTGGCGGATGGGCTTCATCGACGCCGCGGCGCTGCGCGCGCTGGCCGCGCCGCTGCGCAACAGCGGCTACGGCACCTACCTCGAAGGGCTGCTGGCGCGCGAGGACGGGCGATGAACGACGGGATGAACGCCGACGACGCCGACCGCCGCGCGCGGGAGATCGAGGCGCTGCGCGACAGCGGCATCCTCGACGCCGCCTGGTACGTCGCCCACAACGCCGATCTCGGCCATTCGGGCGAGGACCCGCACGCGCACTATGTGGACCGCGGCTGGAAGGAAGGCCGGGCGCCGAACTTCTACCTCGACCCGCGCTGGTACCTGGACAGCAACCCGGACATCCGCGGCGCGGGCTTCGACCCGGTGCTGCATTACCTGCTGCATGGCGACGCCGAGGGACGGCGGCCGGGCCCCTTCTTCGACAATGCCTGGTACCGCGCCCGACACGGGCTCGGCCCGCAGGACAAGGCGCTGGCGCACTACCTGGCGCACCGCCAGCACGGCGCCTCCCCCATCCCGGAATTCGACGCGGAATTCTACCTCGCGACCTATCGCGACGTCGCGCGTGCCGGCGCCGACGCCTTCGACCACTACGTCACCATCGGCTGGCGGGAAGGGCGCGAGCCCGGGCCGGACTTCGACAGCCGCTACTATGTCCGGCGCCACATGGACGGCGCGGCGGAGGAAGCGCCGCTGCTGCACTGGCTGCGCCACCGCCACGACCCCGGCGTGCATCCCCGCATGCCGCAGGAGACGCCGACCATCCCCCGCCAGGTGCGGCGCAACACCCGCCCCGGCGACGAGTTCGAGGAACCGCGCCCCCTGCCGGACGGCGCGAAGCCGCGCGCCAAGGTGCTGGCCTACTACCTGCCGCAGTTCCACGCCATCGCGGAGAACGACGCCTGGTGGGGCACGGGCTTCACCGAATGGACCAACCTGGCGCGCGGCCTGCCACGCTTCGCCGGCCACTACCAGCCGCGCGTGCCGCGCGACCTCGGCCATTACCACCTGGGCGGGCCGGATGCGGGCGCGGCCGTGATGCGCCGCCAGATCGACATGGCGAAGCGCGGCGGCGTGCACGGCTTCATCTTCTACTGGTACTGGTTCAACGGCCACCGCCTGCTGGAGAAGCCGGTGGAGGCCTTCCTGGCCGACCGCACGCTCGACATGCCCTTCGCGCTGATGTGGGCGAACGAGAACTGGACCCGCCGCTGGGACGGCGCGGCCAACGACGTGCTGATGAGCCAGGACTACCGCGCGGAGGAGGAAGGCGCGCTGATCGCCGAACTCGCCCGCCACTTCGCCGATCCCCGCTACATCCGCGTGGCGGGGCGGCCTGTCATCACCATGTACCGCGCGTCCCTCGTCCCCGACACGAAGGACGCGGTGGCTGGCTGGCGCAGGCGCTTCCGCGAGGAGCACGGGGAGGATCCGGTCTTCGTCATGGCGCAGTCCTTCGACGACGAGGACCCGCGGCCGCTCGGCTTCGACGCGGCCATCGAGTTCCCGCCCCACAAGCTGGCCAAGCGCACCGCGCCGATCAGCGCCAGCCTCGACTACCTCGACCCCGACTTCAGCGGCACCGTCTTCTCCTTCGACGAGGTGGTGCGCGCGAGCCTCGACGAGCCGGAGCCCGACTACCCGCTCATCAAATGCGCGGTGCCGGGCTGGGACAACGACCCGCGCAAGCAGGGCAACGGCACGGTGGTGATCCACGGCGCGAAGCCCGCCACCTACGAGGCCTGGCTGGCGGAGCTGGTGGAGCGCGCGGCCCGCACCCCCTTCTTCGGCGAGCCGCTGGTCTGCGTGAACGCCTGGAACGAGTGGTGCGAGGGCGCCTATCTCGAACCCGACCTGCATTACGGCGCCGCCTTCCTCAACGCCACCGCCCGCGCCGTGACCGGCCGGCCGGCGGCCGAGGCGCCGGCCCTGCTGGTCGCCGCCGCGGATGCGGAGGAGGACGAGGCGGCGCGCCGCCTGCTGGCCGTGCTGACCGCGATCCGCCGTCGCACCGGCCTGCGGATCGAGGTGCTGCTGCTCGCCGGCGGACCGCTGGAGGAGGAATACGGGCGGCTCGGCCACCTCACCGTCGCGGCCGACATGCAGGCGGCGGGCATCGCGCTCGACGCCGCGCGGGCGGGCGGGGTGCGGCGGGCGGTGATGACGCTGGCCGCCGCCGGGCGGCTCGCCGCTGCCGCGGCCGCGCGGGAGATCGCCTGCACCGTCCTGCTGGCCGAGATGCCGGGCGAGATCCGGGCGCGGGAAAGGCTGCCCGGCCTGCGCGCGCTGCGCCATGCCGACGCTATCCTCGCCCCCGCCGCCGCGGTGGTGGAGGCGGTCGCCGCCGAATTCGGCTTGCCGGCAACGCCGAGGCCCGTGGTGGTGGAACCCGGCCTGCCCGCCCCGCCCGCCTTCGACGCCGCGGCGCGCGACGCAACGCGCCGCGACCTCGGCCTCGGGCCGGAGGCGCGGCTGCTGCTCGGCGCCGGGCCGGGCGACCTGCGGCACGGGATCGACCTGTTCCTGCAGCTGTTCCGGCGCCTTCGCGCACGCGATGCGGCGGTGCGCGCGGTCTGGGTCGGCGCGCTCGACCCGGCGGTGCGCGCCTGGATGGGCGCCGAGCTCGCCGAGGCGACGCGCGAGGGGCTGCGCGTGGTGGAACACCTGGCGGCACCGGGGGCACTGCATTCCGCCGCCGACGTCTTCGCCCTGACCGCGCGCGAGGCCGCCTTCCCCCTGGTGGCGCAGGAAGCGATCGCGACAGGGCTGCCGGTGGTGGCCTTCGCCGGCGCCGGCGGCGGTGCCGGCCTCGCCACGGCCTGCGGCGGCCATGCCGTGCCGCTCGGCGATGTCGAGGCGATGGCTGGGTGCTGCGCCGCCCTGCTTGCCGCGCTGGCCACCGCCGCCGAACGCGCGGGGCGCCAGGCTGCGGCGGCGGCGCGCTTCGCCTTCGAGCCGGCTGCGGAGGCGATGCTGGCGCATCTGCTGCCCGACCTGCCCGACATCGCCGTGGCGGTGCCGGGCGCCGGGGCGGGCCGGCTGCTCGCGACCCGCCTCGATCCGGTGTTCCGCCAGGACATGCCGCTGCGCGAGGTGGTGCTGCTGGACGAGGCCGCCGATCCGCGTGTGGCGGCAGGGGCGGCGGAGGGTGCCGCACGGTGGCAGCGTGTGCTGCGCCGGGTGCCCGGCCCGGCGGGCGGGGACTGGTCCGCCCAGGCGCGGGCGGCGCTGGCGGCAAGCCCGGCCGCCTTCGTCTGGCTGGTGGACCGCGACGCGATTCCAGGCGGCGCCTTCCTGCGCCGGGCCGCCGCCGCGCTCGCCGGGGCACCGGGCAAGGGCTTCGCCCGGGCCGGCACCCCGGCAGGCGCCGTGCTCTGGCGGCGGGAGGCACTGGCCGCCGCCGCCCTGCGGCCCGCGCCGTCGCTGGACGCGCTCTGCGCCGGTGCCGAAGGCGTGCTGCTGGCGGATGTTCCGCTGCTGCGTCACCCGCCCCTGCCCACCATGCGTGAGGGGGCGGCGCCGCCTGCGGCGCCCGCCGCCCCGGCCGGTGCCAGGGTCCGGCGGGCCGTGATGAAGCAGGGCCGCCGCCGGCAAGGGGAATGAGACCCGGACCCGTTTCCCGGACCCGAGCTCGGGAAGGGTCCGGGCGGGTTGCGCTCCCCTGGATCGGGGCCGGAATGCAGGACTGCCGTCCGTGGTCGCGGCTCCGATCACCCGGACGTGAAACGTTTACAATCCTATCGCCTTCGGGTTGCGTGGTGTCGCCCCCGTGCGCCCTGACGGCGATTTCGGCCACACCCATGCTGGAGTCGGGGGTTGCCCGCAGGTCACCAACCAGTGCGGGAAGCAAGACTCTTTCGGGACAGTCTCAGGCGATCATCTGCCGGGTGCTGTAAAATCAATAACTTAATCCGGCCCCGCACGCCAAACCAGGGTTCGGAACGGATTCATTTCGGTTGACTCGCGTGTCGTCTTATTCCTAATACTGCCGCCACGGAAACGGGCAGCCCGAGCGGCGGCGGCCCTGCTGGAGGTGGTGATGTCCGGCTTCGCTTCGATCTATGGCGGCAGCGGTGATGATGGGCTGGCCGGGACGTCCGGGCGTGACTTCATGGTCGGCCATGGCGGCAACGACCTGATCTCCAGCGATGGCGGCGACGACGTCGTGCTGGCCGGCGAGGGCCGGGACACCGTCCATGCCGGCGGCGGGGACGACCTGGTGCTCGGCGGCGGCGACGCTGACAGCATCTCGGGCGCCGGCGGCCACGACACCCTGCTCGGCGGCGACGGGGATGACAGCATCATCGGCGGCGGCGCGGGCGATGTGATCGGCGGCGATGCCGGCAATGACGAGATGACCGGCAACGGCGGCAGCGACACCTTCGTGTTCTCCGACGATTTCGGCCACGACCTCATCATCGGATTCAGCATCGGCAGCGACACGCTGCAGATCGAGGCCGGGATCAACGGCACCGCCGTCGCCGGCCCCGCCGACCTGCTCCCCTTCCTCAGCGCCGACGCCTTCGGCAACGCCGTCATCACCCTCGGCGGCGACACCATCACCCTCCAGGGCCTGACGGTCGGCGACGTGACGGCGAATATCGGAAATATCGTCAGCATCGTCTGAGTCTGGTATACGCCGCGCGGTGAGCGCCAATCATCCCTCAGCCAGGCCGGCCGCGAACGCGGTCGGCCTTTCTCATTCCAACTGGTGGCTGCGCCTCGGCAGGGAGGTGCTGGTCGCCATCCTGCCCGGCCGCGCCGCAGGCGGGGGTGCCGCCGAGTTCCGGCTGGATGGCGGAATCCCCTTCCGGCCGATCTCGCAGCTCTCCCTTCCGGACGGCGCCGGACCCGGCGTCCTGCTGCTGCTGCGCGCCGCCGCCGAAGGCGCGCTCGAGATCCGGATGGATGGGGCGGAGTGGCAGCCGCTCGGCCCGGCCCGCCCACCCCACCACCTCGGCGAACTCGCGGCCGCGGCGCCCCGCCTGCTCGCGCTTGTCGCCAACAAGGCCGCGGGCCCGCTGCGCGCCTCGGCCGATCCCGGATTCCTCCGCGCCCTGCTCGGCATCGCCGAGCCGCTGGCCCAGCCCGCGCCGGACGGCATGCGCCCCCTGGTCGGGCTCGCGCAGGGGCGGCAACTCTGGCGGGTGGATGCGGGCGGCTGGCTGCTGACCGCGGCGGGCCTCTCCCGCGTGCCGGAGCCCGAGGCGGGCCTCGCCCCGCTGGCCGGGGCGGCGTCCGGCGGGATCCTGCTGCGGGCCGACGCCCCGCCCCTGCGCCTCGCTGCCCTCGCCCAGCCGCCGAGCCTGGTGGAGCTGGCGCGGCAGGGCAACGCCGCGCCGATCGGCCTGCTGCGCCAGGCCTTCGCCGCGCTGCGCCGCCACACCGCCGAACCCTGGTGCCGCGATTCGATCCGCGACGCGCAGGTGCTCGCCATGGCGCCGCCCCGCGCGGCGGCCGAGCCGAGCAACGCCGTCGCCGGCTCGATCGACCGCGCCCTGTCGGACCATGGCGGCGGGGTCTTCTGCTTCGGCTGGCTGCACGACCCGCTGCGCCTGATCCGCGGGCTCACCCTGCGCGGCCCCTTCGGCCCCGTGCCGGTCCCGCCGGAGGCGATCTTCCGCGTGACGCGGCCCGACATCGCGAAGCGTTTCGAACAGGCGCCCTTCGGCGGCCCCGATGCGCGGCCGGGCTTCGTCGTCCATGTGCCCGATGCGGGCCCCGGCCCCGTCGCGCAATGGCGGCTCGAGGTCGCGCTCGGCTCCGGCGATGCCATCGAACTGGTCGCGGGCCCGGCCCTGATCCCCGCCGCCCAGGCGCGGGAGGCGGTGCTGCGGAGCGTCAACCCGCTCGAGGTCGGACCCGACCTGCTCGACCGCTGCATCACCCCCGCGGCCGAACGCCTGCACCGCGCCGCGAGCGCCGAGCCGGTGGGACAGGAGGTGATCCAGATCGGCGACCGCCCTCGGGACCCGCCCGTCTCGGTCGTCATCCCGCTCTACCGCAACCTCCGCTTCGTCCGCCACCAGGTCGGCGCCTTCGCGCGCGACCCGCTGCTGCGCGACAGCGAGATCATCTACGTCCTCGACAGCCCCGAGCAGCGGGGCGAGGCCGAACACCTGCTGCGCGGCCATTGCGGCCTGGCCGGCCTGGCGGTGACGCTGGTGACCCATGCGCGCAACGCCGGCTACGCCACCGCCTGCAACAGCGGCGCCGCCGTCGCCACCGCGCCGGTGCTGCTGCAACTCAATTCCGACGTCGTGCCGGACCAGCCGGGCTGGCTGCAGCCGATGCTCGCCCATCTCGCCGCCGATCCCCGCATCTCATGCGTCGGGCCGAAGCTGATGTTCGACGACGGGTCGCTCCAGCATGCCGGGCTCTACTTCGCCCGCGGCCCGGGGAATGACTGGTTCAACTGCCACTACTTCAAGGGATTCCCCCGCCACTACCCCGACGCCAACCGCGCGCGGCGGGTGCCCGGCGTCACCGGCGCGGCGATGCTGATGCGCCGCTCTGCATGGGACGAGGTCGGCGGCTTCCACGCCGACTACATCGTGGGCGACTACGAGGACAGCGACCTCTGCCTGCGCCTGCGGGAAGCAGGGGGCGAGATCCTCTACGAGCCGAAGGCGGAACTGTATCATTTCGAGCGCCAATCCATCGCGCAGCATGGCGGCTATGCCGGCACGGTCGCGGCCGCCTACAACCGCCGCCTCCATCATCGCCGCTGGGCCGACCGGATCGAGGTGCTGATGCGCGATTTCCCCCAGATGGGCGAGACCTTCGCGGCCGCCTGACATCGCCCCGCACGCGCATCGAATGCGATCAATTTCAACTTTTCAAGGTCGCGAAATCTTGACCTGACCGCGCATTTCTCCGCGGAACCTGCTAGACAGTGCCATCATGCGCGTCCTGGTCTTCTGCCACAGCCACCCCGACCTGCAGCCCGGCGGAACCGAGGTCGTCGCGCGTGGCCTGTTCCGCGAGCTGCGCGACCGCCACGGGGTGGAGGGTCTGTTCCTCGCCGCCGTTACCTCGCAGCACCGGGAACGCCGCCCCGGCACGCTGTTCCAGTCCACCGGCCGGCAGCCGGACGAATTGCTGGTCTGGCTCTCGCATTTCGACCGCTACCACCTGGCGCAGCTCGACACCTGGGGCATGGCGGAACTCGCCCCCTTCGTCGCGAACTTCCGGCCGGACGTCATCCATTTCCACCACCTGCTCTATTTCGGGCTGGAGACGCTGGACCTGGTCCGGCGGGTGGCGCCGCAGGCCAAGGTCGTGGTGACGCTGCACGACTTCTTCGCGATCTGCCCGCAGGAAGGCCAGCTGCTGACCGCCGACGGACGGCTCTGCCAGGGCCCCACGCTCGATTCCTGCAGGCGCTGCTTCCCCGGGCGCGGCACCACCGACCTCGTGCTGCGGGAATTGTCGGTGCGGGGCGCCTTCTCGGGCGCCGACCTCATCCTGTCACCGTCCGAGTTCCTGAAGGGCCGCTTCGTGGCGGCGGGCTGGGACGCGGCGCGCTTCCGCGTGGTGCGCAACGGCATCCCGGGCGGCCCCTCCGCCCCCCACCGCCCGCTGCCGCCGCAGGGCCGGCGCGACCGCTTCGGCTTCTTCGGCCATGTCAACCGCTTCAAGGGCCCGATGGTCGCGCTCGACGCCTCGGCGCGGCTGTCGAAGGCCGGCGTCGCGCATGAACTGGCGCTGCATGGCGGCACCGCCTACCAGCCGGACGAATTCCTCACCGACTTCAAGGCCGCGCTGGAGGCCGCGCCCGATGCGCGCCACCACGGGCTCTACAGTGCCGAAGACCTGCCGCAGCGCATGGCAGGCGTGGACTGGGTGGTGATGCCGTCCATCTGGTGGGAGAACGCGCCGCTGGTCGCGATGGAGGCCTTCCGGCACCGCCGCCCGGTCATCTGCGGCAATGTCGGCGGCATGGCGGAATCGGTGCGGGACGGCGTAGACGGCCTGCATTTCCCGATCGGCGACGGCGCCGCGCTCGCCGCGACGATGCGGCGCGCCGCGACCGAGCCGGGGCTGTGGGAGGCGCTGGTGGCGAATATCCGCCCGCCCCGTTTCCTCGACGACGCCGCGGCGGAGCACCTCGCGATCTATCGCGACCTGCTGGCGCGGCCCGCCGCCCCGCCGCCGGCGAAGGCGGACCCGCTGCGTGGCGCCGCGGCGGAGGAGGTGCGACGTGTCCGGGCAGGCTGAGGCGCGCATGGCGCAGGGCATCCGCGGCTTCGTGGACGGCGTGACCGGCAACGGCATCGATGGCTGGGCCTTCGAGCCCGCGCACCCGACCGAGCGCGTGGTGGTGGAACTCCGCCTCGACGGGCAGACGGTCGCCACCTCGGTGGCGGACCGGCACCGCACCGACCTGGTGCGCGCCGGGGTCGGCGACGCCTTCCACGGCTTCCGCTTCCCGCTGAAGCCCGCCTGGGCGGAACGCCGGGCCGAGTTGCAGGTGGTCGCCCGCGGCGCCGCAGGCGAGGAGACGGTCCTGCCGCTGTTCCGCCGCGGCGCGCCGGAAGCCGGCGCCGCGTCGCCCGCGGCGCCGAGCCCGCAGGTGATGAAGGCGATCGAGCAGCTGGTGGCCGGCCAGCGCGCGCTGGAGGGCCGGCTGTCCGACCTGGCCCTGCGCGTTTCGGCCGAGCCGCTGCCCGCGACGCTGCCCCATCTTCCCCCCGCAGAGCCGGCCGAGGCCGAGGCGCGGCTCGCCGCGCTCGAAGGCTGGGTCGCGCGGCTCGACGAGAGGCTGGCCGAGATCGGGGCCGTACCGCCGGCCGGCGCGGCGCCGCAGGCCCGTGGGCTCGACACCTGGCAGACCGTGCTGCTCGCGCTGCTCGCGGTGTTCGGCGTGGGCGGGCTCACCGCCCTCGCCCTCGCCCTCGCGCTCTGACCCGCATGGCGGCGCGGAACCCCCTCCGGACGCGGGGTGGGCCGGATGCCCGGGCGGGCGCGCCGGAGACGCCCGCGCAGGAACTGATCGCGGTGGTGCGCGACGAGGTGGGCGCGGCGGCGCGGCTCACCCTCGCGCTCGGCGTCGTGCTCGCCTTCGCGACCTTCGGCGTCACCGCCTCCAAGCTCGTCATCTGGCAGACCGTCATCCCGACCGGGAATGCCTGGACGCTGGCCGGGCTGATCGTGCTGTTCAGCATGGCGCTCTGCATCTTCGTCGCGCTCGACCAGCTGCGCGAACTCGGGCTCATGGCGATCGCGCGGCGGCTGGCGCAGCGGCTGGCGGGGCCGCTGGTGCTGGTGGTGGCGCAGCAGCCCGGCCGGTCCGACATCGCCGCCCAGCAGGCGCTGCGCGACGTGGAGGAGCTGCGGCGCGACCTCGCCGGGCCGGTGCTGACCTCCATCGTCGATGCGGTGCTGGTGCCGTCGATGGTGCTGCTGCTGCTGTTCTTCCACTGGGCCTTCGCGGCCTGGGCGCTGGGCTTCGCCGTGCTGGCCGCGCTGCTGAGCCTGCTCGGCGACCGGCTGATGCGGCGCACGCTGCTCGCCTCCAACGAGGCGCATGCCCGCACCTCCGGCCTCGTCGCGGATGCGATGCGCTGCGCCGAGGCGGTGGAGGCGATGGGGCTGCGCGGCGTGCTGGCCGCGCGCTGGCAGGACCGCATCGCCGACAGCGCCGAGGCGCTGGGCCGCGCGCAGGCGGGCGGGCGGTGGATCAGCGCGGCGCTGTCGGCCGTCAGTGGCATCGCCACGGGCGGCGCGCTGATCGTCGGGACGGCGATGATCTCCTACGGCATCAATGTCGGCTTCGGCATGGTCCTGGCGATGCTGCTGACGGGCAAGATCATCTCCCCCTTCGCGCGGCTCGGCGCGGCGATGCACGAATGGGGCGCGGCGCTCGCCGCGTGGCGGCGCCTGCAGGGGCTGCTCGGCCCCGATGCGCCCCGGCCCGAGGGCATCGCCTTCCCCTGCCGCACCGCGCGGCTGACGCTGGAGCGCGCGACCTGGGCGCCGCGGGGCGCGGCGCGCGCGCTGCTGCGGGACGTCAGCCTGGTGGTGGAGCCGGGGCAGGTGGTCGCCATCGCGGGCGGCGCAGGCGCGGGCAAGACGACCCTGCTGCGCCTGGCGGTGGGCATGATCCAGCCGATCGCCGGCGGCTGCTTCCTCGACGGCCACGCCACGGCGCAGTGGGAACGGGAGGATTTCGCCCGCCATGTCGGCTACCTGCCCCAGGACCCGCTGCTGACCGACGGCACCGTGGCGGAGGCGATCGCGAGGCTGGGCGAGCCCGACATGGCCGCCGTGATCGCCGCCGCGCGGCTGGCCGACGCGCATGGCCTGGTCACCGCGCTGCCGCATGGCTACGCGACCCGCATCCGCGCCGAGGGCCCGCTCTCGGCCGGGCAGCGGCAGCGCGTCGCGCTCGCCCGCGCGCTCTATGGCGGCCCGCGGCTGCTGGTGCTGGACGAGCCCGCGGCCTTCCTCGACGCGGAGGGGGAGGCGCGGCTGGTACGGCTACTGCGGCTGCTGGCGGCGCAGGGCACGGGCGTGCTGCTCACCTCCCACCGGCCGGCGCTGCTGGCGGCGGCGCATCGCGTCATGGTGCTCCGCGGCGGGCAGCTGGCGAATGCGCAGGCCGGGCCGGGCGGCCCCGCCGCGCTGCCGCCGCCCGGGATGCGCGCCGCATGATCATCCCCGGCACCCGCGCCGCCGGCGTCGCCGAGGCGCTGCGCCGCGCGCCCGCCTTCTCCGGCGTGCTGGCGACCGCGCTCGGCCTCTCCGTCGCGCGGCAGGCGCTGGCGCTGGCGACGCCGCTGCTGACCATGCATGTCTTCGACAGCGCCGCGGAATCGGCCAGCCTCGACACGCTGGCCGTGCTCACCGTAGCCTTCGTGGTCGCCCTGCTGATGAGCGCGGTGATGCGCGCCGTCCGGGCCGCGCTGATGTCCGCCATGGCGGACGACCTGTCGCGGCGGCTCAGCCTCGATGCATTGCAGGCGGCGGTGCGCAGCGCGCTGGCCGGCAGCCGCAAGCCGGGCCTCGCCGCGCTGCAGGACACGGCGGAGCTGCGCCGCTTCCTCGGCGGCGGCACGCTGGCCGACCTGTTCGACATGGTGGCGGTGCCGATCGTGCTGACCGTGCTGTGGATGCTGCACCCGGTCTATGCCGTGGTGACCGCCGCCTGCTGCGCGCTGATCGGGCTGCTCGGCCTGGTGCTGGACCGCACGACGCGCGGCATGGTCCGCAGCGCGTCGGACCGGCAGTTGCAGACCATGGGGGAATTGCAGGGGCGGCTGCGCCAGGCGGATATGCTGGAGGGGCTCGGCATGCTCGCCGCCGTGGTGCGGCGCTGGCAGCCAGCGCAGGCCACCGCCCTGCGGGAGGCCGACCACGCGCAGGCGCGCGCCCGTGCGGTGCGCGGGCTGACGGAATTCGCCGCCTATGCGGCGCAGGGGCTGACGGTGGTGGTGGGCGTGGTCCTCGCGCTCGGCGACCAGGCCTCGCCGGGCAGCATCGTGGCGGCGATGATGCTGGCCGGCACCGCGGTGCAGCCGATGGCGCGGGTGGTGCTGGCCTGGCGCGAATGGGCCTATTCCGCGCTGGCCTGGCGGCGCCTGCAGGAACTGTTCGTCGACCACGCCGCGCCGGAACCCCTGCCCGCGGACCCGGACGGGGTCGAGGGGCTCTGGCTGCGCGAGGTCGCCTGGACGCCGCCGGGCGCGACCCGCCCGGTGATCGGCGGGGTGTCGCTGCATTGCGCGCCGGGCAGCCTGACGCTGGTGGTCGGGTCGAACGGCGCGGGCAAGTCCACGCTGCTGCGCCTCGCGCTCGGCCTGCTGAAGCCGGAGGCGGGGCAGGTCACGCTCGACGGGCAGGACACCCACCATGTCGACCGCGAGGAGATCGGCCCGCGCATCGGCTACCTGCCGCAGGACGTGCAGCTGCTGGACGGCAGCGTGCTCGACAACATCGCGCGCTTCGGGCCGCGCGCGGCGGAGACGGCGGTGGACGCGGCCCGGCTGGCCGGCGCGCATGACATGATCGGCCGCCTGCCGCAGGGCTATGCGGCGGAGGCCGGGCCCTCCGGCACGCTCAGCCAGGGCCAGCGGCGGATGATCGGGCTGGCCCGCGCGCTACACGGCGCGCCGCGCCTGCTGGTGCTGGACGAGCCGGAAGCCGGGCTCGACCGTCCGGGGCGGGACGCGGCGCGCGCCGCGGTGCTGGCGGCACGGGGGGCCGGCGCCGCCTGCCTCGTCGTCAGCCACGACCCGGCGCTGTGGGAAGGCCAGGTGGACCAGGTGCTGCACCTCGAGAAGCGGGGCGGGTGGTCGGTGACCGTGGCCGCGCCGATGGCGGACGGATGATGACGACAGCCAGGCTCGCGGGGCCGAAGCCCATCCCGCTCAACTTCGCCGAGGCCGAGGCCGCGGCCTCCACCCCCGGCGTGCGGCAGGTGATGCGGGCGTCGCTGCTGCTGCTCGTCCTCGGCTTCGGCGGGCTGCTGGCCTGGGCGGCGATCACGCCGATCGAGCGCGCTGTGGTCGCGCGCGGG
Organism: Falsiroseomonas sp. CW058; assembly: GCF_050563535.1. NCBI lineage: Bacteria > Pseudomonadati > Pseudomonadota > Alphaproteobacteria > Acetobacterales > Roseomonadaceae > Falsiroseomonas > Falsiroseomonas sp. CW058. The sequence goes on along the minus strand of NZ_JBNXUO010000012.1, from coordinate 58,043 downwards.
ACGCTGGTGGCGGAAGGGCGGCGCAAGTCCATCATGCTGCCGGAGCCCGGGGTGCTGCAGCAGCTGATGGTCCGCGAAGGCCAGCGGGTGGAGACGGGGCAGGTGCTGGTCCGGCTCGATCCCACGGTGGCCGAGGCCGCGGCCGCGCAGGCGCGCGCCGCGTTGCGCACCGCCTCCGTCCGGGTCGCGCGGCTGCGCGCCGAACAGGCCGACATGCGTCGCTTCGACATCCCCGCCGACATCGCCGCCGCCGCACGGACCGACGTCGCACTCGCCGCCATCCTGGGCGCCGAGCAGCGGCTGTTCGCCGCGCGGTGGGAGACCTTCGACGGCAATGTCGGCGTCTTCCAGCGCCGCACGGGCGTGATCCGCGAACAGCTCCAGGCCGCCGGCGCGCAGCGCGGCTCCGCCGCCAGCCGCCTCGCCTCCATCCGCACCGACCTGGCGGGCCAGCGGCCGCTGGCCCAGCAGGGCTTCGCGCTGATGAGCCGCGTGCGGGAACTGGAGCGGCTGGAGGCGCAGACGCTCGGCGACATGAACAGCTTCGCCGCGCAGGAGGCGCAGTACCGCCAGGCCATCGCCCAGGCCGAGCTGGAACTGTCGGCCTTCCGCCTCCAGCGCGCACAGGACATCGCGCGCGACCTGCAGGACGCGCAGCAGCAGATGGTGGACGCCGAGCAGCGCGTGCTGGCGGCCGAGAATGTCCGCGCCCGGCGGGACCTGATCGCGCCCGAGCCCGGGATCGTCACCGACATCCGCTTCGTCACGCCCGGCAGCAGCATCTCGGACGGCGTGCCGGTGCTGGACCTGCTGCCGGTGGACGACCGGCTGATCGTGGAGATGAAGGTCGCCCCCACCGATGTCGAGCAGCTGTCGGTCGGCAAGCGGCTGAACATCCGCCTTTCCGCGCTGCGGACGCGGACCACGCCCCTGCTGCACGGCCATCTCACCTACGTCTCGGCCGACCAGCAGGCCGACCAGCAGGGCAACCCGTTCTTCCTCTCGCGCGGCGAGATCGATGCCGGGGAGCTGGCGCGCATCCCGGGCCTCGCGCTCAATGCCGGGATGCCGGTGGAGGTCTTCGTGCTGGGCGAGACGCGCAGCGCGCTGAACTACCTCGTCGCGCCGATCCGCGACTCCATGCGCCGCGCGCTGCGCGACTGACCGCCCGCCCGACCCTCGCCCGCGGGGAGGGTTGGGTGCGGCGGCCGCGCCGGGCCATCATCCGCGCCGATCCGCCACAGGTCCACGCATCATGACAGACCCCCGCATCGCCATCGTCGGCGCCGGCCCCGTCGGCCTGGTCCTCGCGCTCCGCCTCGCCACGCTCGGTATCCCCTCCACCGTGCTGGAAGCCGCGCCCGACATCTCGGAGGAGCTTCGCGCCTCCACCTTCCACCCGCCGACGCTCGACATGCTGGACGGCCTCGGCCTCGCCGCGCCGCTGGTCGCGCAGGGGCTGGTGACGCCGACCTGGCAGGTGCGCCGGCACGAGGACGGCGCGCGGGCGGTCTTCGACCTCAGCGTGCTGCGGGACGACACGGCGCACCCCTACCGGTTGCAGGCCGAGCAGTGGAAGCTCTCCCGCCTCGTGCTCGCGCAGCTCGCGCGGGACCATCCGGGCACGGTCGAGATCCGCTTCGGCGCCGAGGTCGCGGAGGTGGTGCAGGACGCCGACGGCGTGACGCTGCGCGGGGCGGGTTTCGACCCGCTGCGCACGCCCTTCGCGGTGGGATGCGACGGGGCGCGCAGCGTGGTGCGGCGCGCCATGGGGCTCGACTTCCCGGGCGACACCTACCCCGAGACGACGATCCTCGCGACCACCCCCTTCCCCTTCCGCGAGGTCTTCGAGGGGCTGTCCAACGTCAACTACGTGTGGACCCGCCACCCCGCCTTCAGCGGCACCTTCAGCCTGCTGCGCGTGCCGGGGAAGTGGCGCGCGAGCCTCTATCCCGCGCCGGGCGAGAGCATCGAGGCGGCGCTGGCGCCGGAGGCGGTGGAGCGGAAGCTGCAGGCGATCCACCCGAAGCCCACGCCCTACGAGGTGCCCGACCTCCGCCCCTACCGCATCCACCAGCGGATCGTCGCCAGCTACCACCACGGGCGGCTGCTGCTGGCCGGCGATGCGGCGCACCTGAACAGCCCCTCGGGCGGGATGGGCATGAATGGCGGCATCCACGACGCGATGGAGCTTGCCGCGACCCTCGCCCCCGTCTGGCGTGGCGAGGCGGATGCCGCGACGCTCTCCCGCTACACCCGGCGCCGCCGGCCTGTGGCGGAGCGCGAGATCATCGCCCAGGCCGACCGCAACCGCGCGAGGATGCGGGAGGCGGACCCCGGGCGCCGCGCGGCGATGCTGGCCGACCTCCAGGCCATTGCCGGGGACCCGGCGAAGGCGCGGGACCACCTGCTGCGCTCCTCGATGATCGCGGGATTGCGTGCCGCGGCGGCGGTGGAATAGGCCCGGGCAGCCCTTCACCCGACCGTCACAAAACTGTAAAAGCAGCGCAATGCGGGCCGGGTACGTGCCCGCGGGCAACGCTTCACGGGGAGAGGACAACCCATGTTCCGCCGCATGCTCATGGCCGGCGCCGTCGCGCTCGGCCTCGCCGGCGCCGCGCCGGCGCAAGCCCAGGCACCGATCGAGATCCAGTTCTGGCACGGGCTGACGCAGCCCAATGGCGGCCTGCTCGAGCAGATCGCCACCGACTTCAATGCCAGCCAGACGCGCTACCGCGTCGTGCCGTCCTTCCGCGGGTCCTACCCCGAGACGATGGTGGCCGCGATCGCGGCCTTCCGCGCCAACACCGCCCCGCACATCGTGCAGATGTTCGAGGTCGGGACCGGCACGATGATGGCCGCGGGCCGCGCCATCAAGCCGCTGCACGAGATCATGGCCGAGACCGGCGTGCAGATTCCCTTCGACGACTACCTGCCTGCGGTGCGCGGCTACTACGGCCTGCGCGACGGGCGTATGATGTCGATGCCCTTCAACAGCTCCACCGCGGTCGCCTTCTACAACAAGGACGCCTTCCGCCGCGCCAACCTGAACCCGGACCAGTTCCCGCAGACCTGGGCGGGGGTGGAACAGGCCGCGCGCGCGCTGAAGGCCGCCGGCCACCAGTGCCCGATGACGACCGCCTGGCCGACCTGGCTGATGGTCGAGCAGTTCAGCGCCATCCACAACATCCCGCTTGCCACGCAGGACAACGGCTTCGGCGGGATGAACGCCGAGCTGGCGATCAACAACCCGGTCATGCTGCGCCACCTCACCAACCTGGTGAACTGGCAGCGCGAGGGGATCTTCCGCTACGGCGGGCGCGACACCGCCGGCGAATCGCTGTTCCCGAACGGCGAATGCGCCATCATCTTCACCTCGTCGGGCTACCGCGGCCGGGTCCAGCGGGAAGCGCAGTTCCAGTGGGGCGTCGGCATGCTGCCCTACTACGACAACGTCCAGGGCGCGCCGTTCAACTCCATCATCGGCGGCGCCAGCTTCTGGACCATGAACCGCGGCCCTAACGCCACCCGCCCGGCCGAGGAGCTGCGCGGCGTGGCGGAGTTCTTCCGCTTCATCGCCCAGCCGCAGGTGGCTGCGAAGTGGCATACCGACACCGGCTTCCTGCCGGTGACCCGCACCGCCTTCGAACAGGTGCGCGCCACGGGCTTCTACGCCCAGCCGAACAACGCCGGCGCCGACCTGCCGATCCAGCAGCTGCTGCGCGGCGGCGGGCAGATGACCGGCAACACCATGGGCATCCGCCTCGGCGGCTTCGTGGAGATCCGCAACATCATCCAGGAGGAGATGGAGCGGGCCTTCCAGGGCCAGCAGACCCCCGAACAGGCGCTGGCCAACGCGACCACCCGCGGCAACCAGGTGCTCCGCAACTTCGAGCGCCAGAACCGCGGCGGCTGACCGCCCCCTCGCCCCCCTTCCCCGCACTTGCGGGGAAGGCCCGGGGTGGGGGATACCGCCTCGCACCACGACGGAGGCCACGCCCTTGCGCAAGAAGGTCATCTTCAAGGGCATCGCGCTCCCCTGGCTGCTGCTGCTGCCGCAGCTCGTCATCACGGGGGTGTTCTTCTTCTGGCCCGCGGGCCAGGCGATCTACGGCTCCTTCCTGCGGGAGGACGCCTTCGGGCTGAACCGCGACTTCGTCGGCTTCGAGAACTTCGCCGACATCCTGGCCGACCCGAACTACCTGAACGCGGCCTGGAACACGGTGCTGTTCTCCTCCTCGGTCGCCTTCTCCGCGCTCGCCGTCGCGCTGTTCCTGGCGGTGCAGGCGGACAAGGCGCTGCGCGGCGCGGATGTCTACAAGACGCTGCTGATCTGGCCCTATGCGGTGGCGCCCGCGGTGGCGGCGGTGCTGTGGCTGTTCATGTTCCACCCGCAGATCGGCGTCTTCGGCCGGGCGCTGAACGGCGCGGGGGTCGCGTGGGACTACAAGCTGAACGGCGGGCAGGCGATGCTGCTGGTCATCGTGGCGGCCGCCTGGAAGCAGGTCAGCTACAACTTCATCTTCTTCCTCGCGGGGCTGCAATCCATCCCGCGCAGCGTGCTGGAGGCGGCCGCGATCGACGGCGCCCGCCCGGTGCGGCGCTTCTGGACCGTGATCTTCCCGCTGCTGGCGCCGACCAGCTTCTTCCTGCTGGTGGTGAACCTGGTCTACGCCTTCTTCGACACCTTCGGCATCATCCACGCGCTGACCAAGGGCGGCCCGGGCCAGTCCACCACGACGCTGATCTACAAGGTCTACGTGGACGGGGTGGAGAACCTGAACTTCGGCGCCTCCGCCGCGCAGAGCGTGGTGCTGATGGCGATCGTCATCGCGCTGACCGCGATCCAGTTCAGGTTCATCGAGCGGAAGGTGCATTACTGATGTGCCATCGGACGCCGGGCGGCGCGGCTTCGGGGCGGGACGGCCGCCCATGCTGATGCGCGACACCACGATGGAGGACATCGCGCTGGCCCGCGCCACGGCGCGGCGGCAGGCGCGGTCGCGGCTGTTCGGCCACCTGCTGCTCTCGCTCGGCGTGCTGGTCTTCGCCTTCCCGATCTGGCTCACCCTCGTCGGCTCCACGCATGACGTGAACACCATCGGCCGCGGCGACGTGCCGCTGTGGTTCGGGGGCGAGGCGGTGGTGAACTACGTCAGCGCCTGGCTGCGCGGCGGGTCGTCGCTGCGCACCACCGGGGCGGTGCCGGTCTGGCTGATGCTGTGGAACAGCCTCAACATGGCGGTGCTGATCGCGGTGGGGAAGATCGCGATCAGCCTGCTGTCGGCCTATGCGGTGGTGTTCTTCAGCTTCCCCGGCCGCATGGTCGCCTTCTGGCTGATCTTCATCACGCTCATGCTGCCGGTCGAGGTCCGCATCATCCCCACCTTCGAGGTGATGGTGAATCTCGGCCTCATCAACACCATGCCGGGGCTGGTCGTGCCGCTGATCGCCTCGGCCACCGCCACGCTGCTGTTCCGCCAGTTCTTCCTGACCATCCCCGACGAATACGTGGAGGCCGCGAAGATCGACGGCGCCGGCCCGCTGCGCTTCTTCAGGGACGTGGTGATGCCGCTGAGCGTGACGAACATCGCCGCGCTGTTCGTCATCCTCTTCATCTACGGCTGGAACCAGTATCTCTGGCCGCTGCTCATCGTCTCCGACAAGGACCTGGAGACGGTGGTGGTCGGCATGACCAAGATGATCGGCACCGGCGACCAGCAGAACGAGTGGAACATCATCATGGCGACCGCCGTGCTGGCCATGGTGCCGCCGGTGCTGGTGGTGATCCTGATGCAGCGCTGGTTCGTCAAGGGCCTGACGGAGACCGAGAAGTAATGGCCACCCTCACCCTCACCTCCGTCCGCAAGCAGTTCGGCGCCGTCCAGGTCCTGCACGGCATCGACCTCGACGTCGCCGATGGCGAGATGATCGTCGTCGTCGGCGCATCGGGCTGCGGCAAGTCCACCCTGCTGCGCATCGTCGCCGGCCTCGAATCCCCCACCTCCGGCAGCGTGCGGATCGACGGGCGGGACGTTACGCAGCTGGAGCCCGCCGACCGCGACATCGCGATGGTCTTCCAGAACTACGCGCTCTACCCCCACATGACCGTGTTCGAGAACATGGCCTACGGCCTGCGCATCCGCGGCATGAAGATGCCCGAGATCAGGAAGCGCGTGGCGGATGCGGCCGAGATGCTGGAGATCGGCCCCCTGCTGGACCGCAAGCCGCGCCAGCTTTCCGGCGGCCAGCGCCAGCGCGTCGCCATGGGCCGCGCGGTGGTGCGGGAGCCGAAGCTGTTCCTGTTCGACGAGCCGCTGTCGAACCTCGACGCCAAGCTGCGCGTGCAGATGCGCGCCGAGATCCGGCGCCTGCAGAAGCGGCTCGGCGTCACCAGCCTGTTCGTCACGCATGACCAGGTGGAGGCGATGACGCTGGGCGACCGCCTGGTCGTGATGCACCAGGGCCGCGCCGCGCAGGTGGCCTCCCCGATGGAGGTCTGGGGCGTGCCGGCGGACACCTATGTCGCGGGGTTCATCGGCTCCCCCGCCATGAACTTCCTCTCCGCCACGCTCGCGGGCGGGGGCGGCGCGGCGGCGCTGAAGGCGGGGCCCACCCTGCCCTTCGCCGACGGCCCGCGCGCGGGGGCGGATGGCACGCCTCTCACCATCGGCATCCGGCCGGAACATGTAACGCTCGGCGATGGCGGCGTGCCGCTGACGGTGGACCTGGTCGAGCCGCTGGGCAGCGAGACGGTGATCCATGGCCGACTGCCGGGCGGGGAGACGCTGGTGGTGCGCCTGCCGATCGCGGCCGGCGACATCGGCGCGGCGCTGCCGGTCAACCTGCCGCCGGCCGCCTGGCACGTCTTCGCCGCCGGCGGCGCCCGCCTGCCCGCGGCGCAGCGCGTGGCGGCATAGCCCTGCCGCCGCCCCTCCCTTCCCCGCTGTCGCGGGTGGGGCGGGGGTGGCAGCATCGCCCGCGCAACCCCGGGCCTCCCGATGCTCTCTTTCCCGCCCGCCACCGCCGAGTCCCCCGACACTCTCCTCGCCTCCGGCGATGCCGCGCGGGAAGCCCGCCGCTGGGCGGAGGCGGAGCGCGCCTATCGCGACTACCTCGCCCATCGGCCGCTGCACTGGCAGATCCATGTCCAGCTCGGCCACGCCGTGAAGGAAGGGGGCGATGTCGAGGCGGCGCTGGTGCATTACCGCCACGCCGCCCAGCTCGCCCCTGACGCGGCCGACCCGCAGCTGCAGCTCGGCCATGCGCTGCGCCTCGCCGGGCGCGGCGGGGAAGCCGCGGCCTGCATGGCCCGCGCCCTCGCCCTCGCGCCCGCCGACCCGCTGCTGCGGCGGGAAGCCGCGCTGTTCCGCCACCGGCTGGACCCCGTTCCGGACGGCCCCGCCCTGCCGCTGCCCGCCGCGCCGGACGGGCCGCCCACCGCACTCGCCTTCGACGTCACCGACCTGCTCGACTACGTGAAGGACGCCCGCACGCCCACCGGCATCCAGCGCGTCCAGATGGGGCTGCTCGGCGCCATCCTCGAAGCGCCCGGGCGGCCGGGTGTCACCCTCGTCGCCTACGATCCCTCCGTCTGGCGCTGGTGGCAGGTGGAGGAGGCGGCCTTCCGCCGCACCCTCGCCCTGGTCCGCGCCGGTGCGGCGGAGGACGACCCGCAATGGCGCGCCGCCGTCGCCGCGCTGGTCGCCGCCGATCTCCGCCCCGATGCGCCGCTCGCCCCGGGCACGACGCTCGCCTCGCTCGGCAATGCCTGGGGGGTGGAAGACTATTTCCGCGGCCTGCGCCTGCTGCGGCGGCAGGTGGCGCTGCGCTATGTCGCCTTCCTGCATGACTGCGTGCCGCTGGTGATGCCGGAACACTGCCTGGAGCTGACCTCCCGGCTCTATTCGCGCTGGTTCGCCGCGCTGTCGCTGGCAGCGGACGGGCTGCTGGCGAATTCGCGGGCGACCGCCGCCGATGTCGCCCGCTTCGCCGCGCCGCTCGGCCTTGGCCTGCCGGCCCGCGTCGTGCCGCTGGCCGCCGAGGCGCCGGCGACCGGCCCCGCGGCGGCGGCGGCGGCCGACCGCCTCGGCATCCTGCGCCCGGGCGAGCCCTGCGTGCTGTTCGTCGCGACGGTCGAGAGCCGCAAGAACCACCTGATGGTCTTCCGCGCCTGGCTCGACCTCATCCGCCGCCACGGCCCGGCCGCTGTGCCACGGCTGGTCTGCATCGGCCGGCCCGGCTGGCGGTCCGAGGCGGCGCTGGACCTGCTGGCCCGCGCGCCGGACCTGCGGCGCCGCGTCACCCTGGTCTCCGGCGTGTCTGACCTGGCGATGGCGGGGCTCACGGCGCGCTGCCTCTTCACCGTCTACAACTCCTTCCACGAGGGCTGGGGCCTGCCGGTGAGCGAGAGCCTCGCGGCCGGCCGGCTCTGCGTCGTGCCGGCGCATGGCGGCCTGCTGGAATCCGGCGCGCCGGGCGCGGTCTTCTTCCCCCCGGGCGACCTGCCGGCGCTGGTGGCCGTGCTGGAACGGCTGATCGCCGATCCCGCCCATCGCGCCGCGCTCGAAGCCCGGATCGACCGCGCCGCCGCCTGCCGGTCCTGGCCCGAGGCGGCGGCGGAGGTGCTCGCCGCGCTTTCCTCCCCCCCGCCGCCCGTGCCCCGCCCGACCTTCCCGGCGGGGCTCCGCATCCCGCTCGCCACCGGCGCCACCACGGCCACCCCTGCGCTTGCCTGGGGCGAAGCGGTGCGGGAGGGACGCGGCTGGTGGTGGGCCGAGGCATGGGGCTGCTGGACGCAGGACGGCGTCGCGACACTGCACCTTCCCGCCGCGGTCCCGCCGGGGACGCCGATGCGCGCCGTGCTGGACCTGCGCGCGCCGCCCGGCGGCCTCGCATTCCGGCTGCGCGCCCGCGGCGCCGCGGCGGAGCCCTGGCGGCGGCTGGACCTCGCGGGGGACGCGGCCTGCACCGCGGTGCTGCAGGCGCCCGCCGGTCCGTACGGCCTCGCGGTCGACTTCGACAGCGGCGACGGGGTGCGCCTGTCGGGGGATGAGGCGAAGCGCGTGGTCGGGGTGGGGGTGGTTGCGGTGATGGCCTGCCGCGAGGATGACCTGCCGGCCCGGCTCTCCGCGCTGGAGCACGCCGAGGGATAGCGGTTCGTTCTGTCGTTTTCGCGCCACAGCTTCGGACGCGCTGCGCGAAGATGCGTGGCGCAATGTATCCCGTCGCGATCTCCTCCCTTATGTTTCAATGCTGATCGCGGTGTTCCTGAGTCGATCCACGAGGATCGGCCGGCGCCGTCCATGACGTCACGCGCGCGAAGGGGGCAGGCGCCGATCCCACGCACCATGCCGGCCGAGCGACCCTTCCTGCCCGCGGCCGGCCATGCCGCCCCCGGGTTTCCGGCTTCCCGGCACGGCGTGCCGGGCGGTGCCTGCCGCCCCTTCCCGCGCGCGGCCGGCGCATGATCCCTTCCCCCGCCCTGCGCAAGGCGGCCTGGGCCACGGCCCTGCTCGTCTCGGGCTTGGCCTGGGGCGGGGCGGCGTGGCTCGGCGCCGAACGCGGCCGGGAAGGCGAAGCCGCGGCGCGCGCCACCGCGGCACGCGCCGCCGCAGCGGGCCGCGCCCTGCTGATGCCCGCGCTCGATTCCGCGGCCGAGGCGCTGGCCGCGGCGGAAGGGCGCAACGCCGCCCTGCTGCGCGGCGACCGCATCGCGCAATCCGCGGCCGAGCGGGGCGTGGCGGAGGCGCTGCGCCGCGACGGGCTGCAATTCGCCGCCGTGACCGACGCGGCCGGGCGCATCGCCTGGGCCACCCATGCGCCCCTGGTCGGCCAGTCCCTGGCGGAGCGCGAGGCCTTCGCGCAGCATCGCGGCGGCCGCGCCGAGCCGATGCTGGCCCCCGCCCTGCTCGACCTGCCCGGCGGCCCGCGCAGCCTGCTGCTGACCCGGCCGCTGACCGAGCCCCGCGGCGGCTTCGCCGGCATCGCGCTGGTGGCGATCGACCCCAGGCGGCTGGAGCGGCTGCTGGCCGACGCCGCGCTGCTGCCCGGATTGCGGATGGGGCTGCTGCGGGTGGACGGCACGCCTTTGGCAGCGGGCGGCGGCCCGACCCTTCCCTGGCCCCCGGCGGGAAACGACAGCGTGCAGGCCACCGTCCCGCTGCCGGGCGGCGACGTGCTGCTGCTGGCGGCCCTGGCCGGGGACGGGCGCGGCGCGGCGCGGGAATACGCGCTGCTGCTCCAGGCGCTCGCCGCCCTGGCCAGCCTCGTCGCGCTCGGCCTGCCGCTGCTGCTGCGGCGCCATCCCGCCCCCCGCGCGCCGGCCGCCCCCGCGCTGGACGAGGCCATCCCCGCCGTCGGCTATCGCGGCCTGGTCGAGCCGGGCGGCACGCTGCGCCTGGTGGAGATCGGCGCGGGGATCGAACGGCTCACGGGCTGGACGCCGGAAGCCGCGCTGCGGCCGGGCTGGCGCCAGCGCGGCATCGACGCCGCGACCCTGCCGCTCGGCGCCGACCTGCCCGACCTGCTGCGGCGCGAGGCGCAGGGCAGCACGGAATACCGCTTCCGCCGCGCCGATGGCGGCTGGATGTGGCTGCGAGAGACCGGCCGGGTGCTCGGCCGCGGCCCCGCCGGCACCGAGGTCGCCGGCGCGCTCGAGGACATCTCGGCCGAGCGCGAGCTGGCGTTGCAGGCGGCCGCGGCGGCGAAGTTCGCCACCCTCGGCGAGATGGCGGCCGGCCTCGCGCATGAGCTGAACCAGCCCATCGCCATCATGTCGCTCGCCGCGGAGAACGCGGCCGAGGCGCTGGAATCGGGCGAGGACGGGGTGGAGGACGCGCTCGCGCGGCTGCGGCGCATCATGGCCCAGGCCGACCGCGCCAAGGCCATCGTCACCCAGCTCCGCGCCTTCTCCCGCGTCGATGTCGCGACGCTGGAGGCGGTGGACCTCGGCGCCGCGGTGCAGGGGATGATGGTGCTGGCCGGCCAGGCGCTGCGCGATGCCGGCGTGCAGGCGCAGATCCGGCTGCCCGACCTCCTGCCCCCGGTGATCGGCCAGGCCGTGCTGGTCGAGCAGGTGCTGCTGAACATCGTGCTGAACGCGCGCGACGCGCTGGCCGAATCGGCGCCCGACCGCCGGCGCATCCGGCTCGACGCCGAGGCGGGGCCGGGGGCGGAGGAGGTCATCCTGCGCGTCCAGGACAGCGGCCCGGGCATCCCGGCCGAGGTGCTGGAAAGGCTGTTCGAGCCCTTCTACACCACCAAGCCGCCGGGGCTGGGCACCGGGCTCGGCCTGTCCATCTCGCGCACCATCATGCGCGGCATAGGCGGGCGGATCGAGGCCGCGAACCTGCCCGGGGGCGGCGCGGTCTTCACCCTGGTCTTCCGCCGCGCCGCGATGGCTCAGCCGCCCCCGGCCGGACAGGCCGCGGCACCCGGCCCGCGCTGGCCCGCCGCCACCGAGGGCTGACGCGCGGGACGGGCCGGACGAACCGATTTTCCCGTCCGGAATCGGCGCCGGACTTGATCCTGAGCAAGGAAGGCCCCCGCGCAGCCGGCGCAAGCTTCCCGCCATGGACGCCCTTCCCGACCACCGCCCCCGCCTCGAGGCCTATGCGCGGCAGAACCTGCCCCGCTACACCTCCTATCCCACCGCGCCGCATTTCACGGCGCTGGATGAGGCCACCTACCGCGCCTGGCTGCGCTCGGTCGGGCCATCCGACACGCTGTCGCTCTACCTGCACATCCCCTTCTGCAAGTCGCTCTGCTGGTATTGCGGCTGCCATACCGCGGTGACGCGGTCGGTGGCCCGCACCTCCCGCTACGGGGCGGGGCTGGAGCGGGAGGCGGGGCTGCTGGCCGCCGCGCTGCCGGTGCGCGCGCCGGTGGAGGCGCTGCATCTCGGCGGCGGCACGCCCTCCGCCCTCGGCGCCCCCGCGCTCGACAGGGTGATGGAGGCGCTGCGCGCCCGCTTCGATGTCACCCCCGATGCCGAATTCTCGGTCGAGATCGACCCACGCACGCTGGAGCCCGCCTTCGTGGACGTGCTGGCACGGCACGGCTTCCGCCGCGCCAGCCTCGGCGTGCAGGACATGTCGGAGCATGTGCAGAAGCTGATCGGGCGCATCCAGCCCGCCGCGATGGTGCGGGACGCGGTGGAGCGCCTGCGCGGCGCGGGCGTCACCTCGATCAACTTCGACCTGATGTACGGGATGCCCGGCCAGGGCACGGTGGAAGTGGCGGACAGCGCCCGCTTCGCGGTGGAGATGGGGGCGGACCGCGTCGCCGTCTTCGGCTACGCCCATGTCCCCTGGATGAAGCCGCACCAGAAGGCGATCCGCGAGGACCTGCTGCCCGATGCGCTGGCGCGCATGGAACAGGCCGAGACGGCGGAACGCGTGCTGCTGGCCGCGGGCTACCTTCCCGTCGGGCTCGACCATTTCGCGAAGCCCGGCGACGGCATGGCGCAGGCGCTGGCCGACGGACGGCTGCGGCGCAACTTCCAGGGCTACACCACCGACCGCGCGCCGGTGCTGCTCGGCCTCGGCGCCAGTTCGATCGGCGCGCTGCCGCAGGGCTACGCGCAGAACACCACGGACGAGCGCGCCTGGCTGTCCGCCGTGGAGGATGGCCGCCTGCCCGTGGCGCGCGGCCTGGCGCTGACGGAGGACGACCGCCAGCGCCGCGGCATCATCGAGGCGGTGATGTGCGACCTCTCGCTCGACCTCCGCGGCGTGCCGGGCGAGGTGTGGCGGAGCGCGGAGCCGCGGCTGGCGCCGCTGCTGCGCGACGGGCTGGCAGCGGTCGAGGATGGCAGGCTGGTGGTGACCGGGGCCGGGCGCCGCTTCGTGCGCCATGTCGCGGCCTGCTTCGACGCGCATCTCGGCGCGTCCGCCGCACGGCACAGCAAGGCGGTGTAGCGCCCCGCCCGCCCGGCGGCGTCATGCGATCGGTCGAATGCTTCGACCGATCGCATGTATTTCTTGTGCCCTCATGCGCCGGGCGCCGGCATCCGCCGGGGCGTGCCGGACTACGCCGCCTGGGCGCAGAGCCGGCCGAGCATCGTCGTCAGCTCGTTCGGGTCGTAGGGCTTGGCCAGCACCATCGCATGCTGGTGCCCGGCCGGCAGGCCGGAGGCGCCATAGCCGGTGGCGATCACATAGGGAATGCCCCGCGCCGCCAGCGCATCCGCCACCGGCGTCGACGTCTCCCCCGCCAGGTTCAGGTCCAGCACCACGGCATCCGGCTTCTCCCGCCCGAGCAGGGCGAGCGCCTCCTCCACCGTCGCGGCGGGACCGATGACGCCGAAGCCGGCATCGAGCAGCGCGTCCTCCACGAGCATGGCGACCAGCGCCTCATCCTCGACAACCAGCACCCTGCGCATGTCGCGCCCCATCCCCGGAACTCCCGTTGCCACCCTCACATCCTCGCGGGCTTACACCGATCTAACGCTTCGCGCGCGAAACGCGCCGCTCACATTCCCGCGTGCTGCATGCGGCGGGCGCAGATCACGCGGGCCAGCCCTGCGCGGGATCGGCCCGCCAGGGCGCCGCGGCCCAGGCCCGCGCCCGGCGCGGCCCGCGCGCCGTCAGCACGCGCACCGGCACCAGCCGGTAGGACGCCCCCTCATAGGCGGCAAGCCGCGCGAATGGCGCCGGCGGCAGCGTGACGAGGAGCCCGCCCACCTCCCCCGCCCCGCGCAGCAGCGTGGGATAGGGCGTGCCCCGCAGGGCGACGCGGCAATGGCCGGGCAGGCGGGCGGGCAGCGCGCCCCGCAGCGGCCGCAGCGCGCCCGCCATGCGGCGGAACACGCGCGGGTCGAGCAGCGTGCCGTAGAGGAAGACGCGCAGGGCGCGCGCCCCGGTCAATGCCCGGCGTTGGCGCCGCTGAAATCCGGCGCCGCCAGGCCGGACGCCTGAAGCTGCCGCGCGATGCCCGCCTTCAGCCGGTCCAGCCCCGCCTCGCTCGACGCCTCGGCCCGAGCGACCAGCACCGCCTGGGTGTTGGAGGCGCGCAGCAGCCACCACCCATCCTCGGTCAGCACCCGCACGCCGTCCACGTCCTGCACCTTCGCGCCCTCGGCGGCCAGGCGCCCCTTCACCTCGCGGATCACCTCGAACTTGCGGGTGTCGGCGCAGTCGAAGCGCAGTTCGGGCGTGTTGATGACCTGCGGCAGCGCGGCGCGCACCGAGGACAGCTTCCCCTGCATCCGCGCCACGATGCCGAGCAGGCGGACGGCGGAATAGGGTGCGTCGTCGAAGCCGTACCACTTGTCGGCGAAGAAGATGTGGCCCGACATCTCGCCGGCAAGTGGGCTGCCGGTCTCGGCCATCTTCGCCTTGATGAGCGAATGGCCCGTCTTCCACATCAGCGGCACCCCGCCGGCCTTCGCCACCTCGTCGAACAGCACCTGGGACGCCTTGACGTCGGCGATGATGGTGCCGCCCGGGTTCGCCTTCAGCACGTCGCGCGCGAGGACCACGAGGAGCTGGTCGCCGAACAGGATGTGGCCCTGGTCGTCCACCACGCCGATGCGGTCGCCGTCGCCGTCGAAGGCGATGCCGAGATCGGCGCCTTCGCGCGCGACCTCCGCGATCAGCTGTTCCAGGTTCTTCGGCACGGTCGGGTCGGGGTGGTGGGCGGGGAAGGTGCCGTCGATCGTCGCGTTCAGCAGGTAATGCGTGCCCGGCAGCTTCCGGGTGATCTTCTTCACCACCTCGGCCGAGGAGCCGTTGCCCGGGTCCCACACCACCTTCAGCGCGCGGTCGCCGCCGTCCCAGTCCTGCAGCACGCGGGCCACGTAGTCGTCCGAGATGTCGACCTGGTGGTCGGTGCCGACGGCGCCCGGCACCACGTCGCCTTCCGCCGCCATGCGCCCGATCTCCTGGATCTGCGCGCCGTAGAAGGGCTTCCTGCCGAGCATCATCTTGAAGCCGTTGTAGTCTGGCGGGTTGTGGCTGCCCGTCACCATGATCGCGCCGTCGGCCGACAGGGCATGGGCGGCGTAGTAGAGCATCGGCGTCGGCCCGCAGCCGATCCGCGCCACCTCCAGCCCGCAGCCGCGCAGGCCGGCCACCAACTGCGCCTCCATCTCCGGCGAGGAGAGGCGGCCGTCATAGCCGACCGCCACCTTCTTCCCGCCCCCGCGCGAGACGACCGAGCCGAAGCAGCGGCCGATCGCGAAGGCGTCCTCGGGGCGCAGCGTCTGCCCGACGATGCCGCGGATGTCGTATTCGCGCAGGCTGGTCGGGTCGAAGCGGTGGTTGAAGGCGGTCATCGGCTGGTCGGTCCCGTCCGGCGTCAGGAATACTTCTGGAGGATGCGGCGCATGGCGGGCGCCATGTCGTCGCGCGCCAGCGCGAAGGCGACCTGCGCCTCCAGGTAGCCGGCCTTGTCGCCGCAGTCGAAGCGCCGGCCCTCGTAGCGGACGCCGTGGAAGGGCTGGCTGCCGATCAGCTTCGCCATGCTGTCGGTCAGCTGGATCTCGCCGCCCGCGCCCTTCTCGAACTTCGACAGGTGGCCGATCACCTCCGGCATCAGCACGTAGCGGCCGATGACGGTGAGGTTGGAGGGCGCCTTCTCGACAGGCGGCTTCTCCACCAGGCCGGTCACCTCCACCAGGTTGCCCTTCGTCGCGCCCGGCGCGATGACGCCGTAGGAGGAGACGCGCTCCTTCGGCACCTCCTCGATCGCGACGACGTTGCCGCCCGTCGCCATGTAGGCGTCGGCCAGCTGCTTCGTGCAGGACACGTCGCACAGCATCAGGTCGTCGGGCAGCAGGATGGCGAAGGGGTCGTCGCCGATGAAGGCGCGCGCGCACCAGATGGCGTGGCCGAGACCGAGCGGCACCTGCTGGCGGGTCGAGATGATGGAGCCCGGCGGCAGCGCCTGCGCATGGAGCATGTCGAGCTCCTTCTGCTTGCCGCGCTCGGTCAGGGTGCGCTCCAGCTCGAAGGCGACGTCGAACTGGTCCACCAGCATCGTCTTGCCGCGGCCGGTGACGAAGCAGAACTCCTCGATCCCCGCGGCGCGCGCCTCCTCCACCGCGTAGTGGATCAGCGGCTTGTCCACGACGGGCAGCATTTCCTTGGCCATCTGCTTGGTGGCCGGCAGGAAGCGGGTGCCGAGACCGGCGACGGGCAGCACGGCCTTGCGGAGAGGCTTGGGCACGGGGCGGGGTGTTCCCTCTGGCGGTGGTTGCCGCGAGGAGTGCCACGCCGGGCGCCGGGCGTCCACATCCTCACGCCCCGAGCAGGGTATCCCGCGCCTCGTTCAACCGGGCGGCGAGCCAGTCGGACCCGCCCATGTCGGGGTGGGCGGCCATCATCAGCCGGCGATGGGCGCCGCGGATCTCGGCCTCCGTCGCGCCCTCGGCCAGGCCGAGCACGGCCAGCGCGTCCTGCCGCGTCATCCGCCCCGGCGCGGCGCCGGGCGGGTGCGCCTGCGCCGCGGCGTCGCGCCAGTCCGGGAAGGCGCGGTCCAGCCAGGCTTCCAGCAGGGGGGCGCTGTCCGGGTCCTCGGCCGCCAGCTCCGCCATCAGCTCCAGCAGCTGCGGCAGGTCGAGATCGGCCAGGTCCCGCCCCGCGAAGCGGCCGCGCTTCACCCGCCCCGTCATCCGCCCGCTGTCGTGGTCGAGCGCCATGGCGAGGGAGGCGGTCTCGACATCGCTCGCCCCGCCGGGGCTGGCCGCGCCGCCGCGCGCGAAGGTGCGGGCGGCGCGCATCCGCTGCCAGGACCGCCACGCCATCGGCCCGAGCAGCGCGAGCGCCCAGAAGGCCTGCGGCCCGCGCCCGCTGGCCAGCAGCAGCCCCACCAGCCCGACGCCCACCACCCCGCCGCCCCAGACGAGCGCCGAGCGCACCTGCGCCGGCTTCGCATCGGCGAAGACCCGCAACAGGCCGAGCACGAGGACCAGGGCCAGCAGGCCCAGCGCGATCCAGGCCAAGCGTCAGCCCCCCCGCGGCGCGGGAAGCTGGCCGGCGATGTGCCGCGCCGCGCCGCCGGTGAGCCGCAGCAGCGCCCGCCGCCCGCCCGCGGCGAAGGTCGCCACCGCGCGCAGCAGGTCCCGCAGGGCGGAGGCGCTGGACGCGTCGAAACCCGCATGCGCGCCGCCCGACAGCTTCGCCACCTGCGCGAAGGCGTTGGCCGCGACCGGGTGGCCGCCTTCCTGGAAGACGAAGACCGGCGTGCCGCGCAGGCCGAGCTCGCCCGCCACATGGCAGATCGGGTCCACATCCTCCTCCACCGCGTCGCCGATGAGGATGACGGCGTTCACCTTCTCCCGCCGGGTCTCGGCCAGCGCGTGCTGCAGCGTCCGCAGGATCTGCGTCTGCCCGCCGAGGCAGGTGACCCCCGTCATCCGCCGCGCCAGCTCCTCGGCCGAGGTCAGGAACGGCGTCGCCGCGAATTCCCCGAAGCCGCGGTAGTAGGCGAGGCTGACGGCCAGCCCGCCGATGTCGCGCACCGCCATGAACATCTCGCCCTGCAGCTGGCAGGCGCGGTCCCAGGTGGGCTGGCGCGAGGCGGTGGCGTCGACCGCGAAGATCAGCCGGCCCGGCCGGCCGGAGGCCGGCGTCACGGCGGGCATGGCCGCCACCTTCGTCAGGAAGGCGGCCACCGCGGCGGAGCCGGGCTTGTCCGGCAGGTTGGTCATGCAGCCAAGATGGGCATGCGGCGGGATGCGGGGAAGCCCCCGCCGCGCGCCCGCTACGCCTTAAGCCCGTTCGCCTGCGCCGCCGCCAGCGCCGTCATGTTGACGATGCCGCGCGCCGTCACGCTCGGCACCAGCACATGGATGGGTCGGGCCATGCCGAGCAGGATGGGGCCCACCTGCAGCCCCTCGCCCGCCGCCTTCAGCAGGTTGAAGGCGATGTTGGCGGCATCCAGCGTCGGCATCACCAGCAGGTTGGCGCTGTCGGTCAGCGTGCTGTCCGCCACCGTGCGGGCGCGGATGGCGGCGGACAGGGCCGCATCGGCGTGCATCTCCCCGTCCACCTCGAAATCCGGGTCCCGCGCGCGCAGCAGACGCAGCGCCGCGCGCATCTTCCGCGCCGAGGGCGCGCCCGACGCGCCGAAGCTGGAATGGGACAGCAGCGCGGCGCGGGGCGTGATGCCGAAGGCGCGGATCTGCTCGGCCGCCAGCAGCGTCATGTCCACGATCTGCTCGGCCGTCGGCTCCACCGTCAGGTGGGTGTCCACGAAGAACAGGTGGCCGTTCGGCACGATCAGCGCGGACAGGGCGTAGACCCGGTCCACCCGCGCATGCTTGCCGATCACGTCGAAGGCGTGGTGCCAGTGACGGAACCAGTCGCCCGTGCCGCCGCAGAGGCAGGCATCCGCCCGCCCCGCTTCCAGCAGCAGCGCCGCCGCGACGGTCGGGCGGTTGCCGACGCGCCGCGCCGCCGCGTCGGGCGGGATGCCGCGCCGGCCGACCTTCTTCTGGTAGAGCTTCACCAGCGGCGCGAATTCCGCCTCGTCCACCGCCGGGTCCAGCACGCGGACGGACTGGGAGAAGTCCATCCGCAGCCCCATCGCGCGGGCGCGCGCCGCGATCACGTCCCGCCGGCCGATCAGGATGGGCTCGGCCAGGCCGTCATCCAGCACGGTCTGCACGGCGCGCAGCGTGCGTTCGTCCTCGCCCTCGGCGAAGACCACGCGGGCGGCGTCGCGGCGCGCCACCTCGAAGACCGGGCGCATGAGGTTGCCGGAGCGGAAGACGAAGCGTTCCAGCTCGTGCCGGTATTTCCCGAGATCGGCGACCGGCCGCCGCGCCACCCCGGATTCGGCCGCCGCCCTGGCCACCGCCGGCGCGATCTCCAGGATCAGGCGGGGGTCGAAGGGCTTGGGGATGATGTAGTCCGGCCCGAAGACCGGCGCGTTGCCGCCATAGGCCGCGGCCACCACTTCCGACGCCTCCATCCGCGCCAGCGCGGCGATGGCGTCGGCCGCCGCGACCTTCATCGCCTCGTTGATCTGCTCGGCCCCGGCATCGAGCGCGCCGCGGAAGATGAAGGGGAAGCAGAGGACGTTGTTGACCTGGTTCGGGTAGTCGCTGCGCCCGGTCGCCACGATGGCGTCGGGGCGCGCAGCGCGCACCGCCTCGGGCAGGATCTCCGGCTCGGGGTTCGCGAGCGCGAGGACCAGCGGCTTCGGGGCGAGCTTCGACAGCCATTCCGCCTTCAGCACCCGCGGTGCCGAGAGGCCGAGGAAGATGTCCGCGCCCTCCAGCACCTCCTCCAGCGTGCGCGCCGCGGTGTCCTGCGCATAGGCGGCCTTGTACGGGTCCGTCCCCGGCCGGCCCTTCCAGACCACGCCGTCGATGTCGCAGATCGTCACGTTCTCCCGCCGCAGCCCCATGGCCACCAGCAGGTCGAGGCAGGCGATCGCCGCGGCGCCGCCGCCGGTGTTCACCACCCGCACATCCTCCAGCCGCTTGCCCTGCAGCACCAGGCCGTTGCGGACCGCGGCGGCGACGATGATGGCGGTGCCGTGCTGGTCGTCGTGGAAGACGGGGATCTTCATGCGGGCGCGCAGTTCGCGCTCCACCTCGAAGCACTCGGGGGCCTTGATGTCCTCCAGGTTGATCGCGCCGAAGGAGGGCTCGAGCGCGGCGACCACCTCGATCAGCCGCTTCGGGTCGCGTTCCTCGATCTCGATGTCGATGGAGTCGATGCCGGCGAACTTCTTGAAGAGGACGGCCTTGCCCTCCATCACCGGCTTGCCCGCCAGCGCGCCGATGGCGCCGAGGCCGAGCACGGCGGTGCCGTTCGAGATCACGGCCACCATGTTGCCGCGGGCCGTGTAGTCCCAGGCGGCATCCGGGTTCCGCGCGATCTCCTCGCAAGCCGCGGCGACGCCGGGGCTGTAGGCGAGCGAGAGGTCGCGCTGGGTGGCCATGCGCTTGGTCGGCTCGACCGAGAGTTTCCCCGGCCGCGGCAGGCGGTGGTAGTCGAGGGCGGATCTGCGGAAATCGTCGTCCATCGCCGGAGGATAGCGCCTAGCCGAGTCGCTCGGCTACTGACCGGGCGGGGGGTGAGCATGGACGGCGAGGAATGGCGGGAGATACCGGGCCTCGAGGGCCGCTACGAGGCGAGCAGCCTCGGGCGGATCAGGTCCTGCGACCGGGATGTCTGGACGGGCCGCGCCCTGGCCTGGCGACGCGTGAGAGGGCGGGTGCTGCGCCCGGGCCGGCGCGCCTCCGGGCATCTGGTGGTCATGGTGGGCCGGACGGAGCAGCGCTACGTGCATGAACTCGTGGCGCTGGCCTTCCATGGGCCGCGGCCCTGGAAGGGGGCGGAGATCCGCCACCTGAACGGCGATCCCGCCGACAACCGCGCCGGCAACCTCGACTATGGGAGCCGCAGCCGGAACACGCAGGACCGCAAGTGGCACGGGAGGATGCCGGGCCGGCTGACGCCGGAGCGCGTCTGCCGCATCAAGGCGGCGCTGCGGGACGGCGATGCGCCGCGTTATGTCGCGATCTGCTTCGGCGTCTCGGTCTCGACCGTGACAGCCATCCGGGACGGCAGGACGCACCGCGACGTGACGGACACGACCTGCCTCGAACAGTTCGGGATGATCACCTGGTAGCGGCGGCGGGGAACGGCGACCCGCGCCGGCAGGCGGAAAATGCGGTCGAGAAGATTCGAACTTCCACGGGGTTTCCCCCACCAGCACCTCAAGCTGGCGCGTCTACCATTCCGCCACGACCGCAAAGCCGGTAGAGGGCGCGCGTATAAGCCATGACAGCGCCCCCGACAACACCCCCGCCCGAATGGATCGTCCTGCCCGGCCGCACCCCCTATGAACCCGCGGTCGCGGCCATGGAGGCGCGGGTCGCCGCCATCCGCGCCGGCACGGAGGCCGAGGCGGTGTGGCTGGTGGAGCACGAGCCCACCTACACCGCCGGCACCTCCGCCCGGCCCGAGGACCTGCTGGAACACCGGTTCCCCGCGGTGAAGGCGGGGCGCGGCGGGCAGTGGACCTATCACGGGCCCGGCCAGCGCACCGGCTACGTCATGCTCGACCTGACGCGGGACCATGGCACGGTCCGCGCGCGGGACGTGCGCGCCTTCGTCCACGGGCTGGAGGAATGGCTGATCCGCGCGCTCGACCGCTTCGCCATCCGCGGCGAGCGGCGGGAGGGGCGGGTCGGCATCTGGGTGGTGGACCGCACGCGGGGGACCGAGGACAAGATCGGCGCGCTCGGCGTCCGCGTCACGCGCTGGGTGAGCTGGCACGGGGTGGCGCTGAACGTGGACCCCGACCTGGGGCATTTCGGCGGCATCGTCCCCTGCGGCGTGCAGGACCATGGCGTGACCAGCCTCCACCGGCTCGGCATCCCCGCGACGATGGAGGAAGCCGACAGCGCCCTGATGGCCGCCTGGTCCGAGGTGTTCGGGTGACGGAACACGACTCGACACGCCACCAAAGCGCGCGCTAGCCCTGATCTCTGCAACCATGGCGGGCATGTCCTGCCGTAGCGGAGACAGCGCATGGCCGAACCCACCGCCTTCGAACAGTACCTGCTGGAACTGGTGAACCGCGCCCGGCTGGACCCGGCGGGGGAAGCCGCGCGCTTCGGCATCGGGCTGAATGACGGGCTGGCGGCCGGCACCATCTCCGCCACCGCGAAGGCGCCGCTCGCCTTCAACCCGCTGCTGATCGACGCGGCGCGCGCCCACAGCGACTGGATCCTGGCGACCGACACCTTCTCCCACACCGGCGCGGGCGGCTCCTCGCCGGGCGACCGCATGGCGGCGGCGGGCTACGTGTTCAGCGGATCCTGGACCTGGGGCGAGAACATCGCGCTCCGCTCCGGCACCATCACCGCCGGCACGGTGGAACTGCTGCATGAGCAGCTGTTCGAAAGCGCCGGCCACCGCAAGAACATCCTGAACGCCAGCTTCCGGGAGACCGGGCTCGGCCTCGCCCAGGGCGAGTACAAGGGCGGGACGGTGACCGACGTGACGGAGGCCTTCGCCAAGTCCGGCAGCGCCGTCTTCCTCACCGGCGTCACCTTCGACGACCGCGACGGCGACCGCTTCTACGACCCCGGCGAGGGGCTGGGCGGGGTCGGCCTGTCTATCCGCAACACCGCCACCGGCGCCGTGACCACGGCCAGCAGCTGGTCCGCCGGCGGCTACCAGGTGGCGCTCGGCACCGGCAGCTACGAGGTCACCTTCTCCGGCGGCGGGCTCGCCTCCCCGGTGGTGAAGGCGGTCACCATCGGCAGCGCCAACGTCAAGCTCGACCTCGACGCCGATGCGGGCGCGCCACCGCCGCCCCCGCCCGCGAACCTCGTGCTGACCGGCACCTCGGCCAACAACGCGCTGGTGGGCGGCGCCGGCGCCGACCTGCTGAGCGGGCTGGCCGGGGCGGATACGCTGACCGGCGGCGGCGGCGCGGACACGCTGCTCGGCGGCAGCGGCCAGGACCGGCTGGATGGCGGCGCGGGTGACGACCGGCTGGTCGGCGGCGGCAGCGCCGACCGGGTGACGGGCGGCGCGGGCGCGGACCGCTTCGTCTTCGAGAATGTCGCCACGGACCGGGGCGACCGCATCACCGATTTCGACGCCGCCGCCGGCGACCGCGTGGACATCTCCGGCCTGCTCGCCGCGGGCGCGGGGGATGACTGGGCCGCGCTGTCGGCCAGCGGCCATGCGCGGCTCACGCAGTCCGCCGCCGGGGCCGTGCTGTGGGTGGACCCCGATGGCGGCGCCAATGGCTGGCTGCTCGTCGCGACCTTCGAGGGCAAGGCCGTGGCCGCGATCGGCGGCGATTTCCTGATCGGGTAGCGCCCGGATCGCGGCGGCGGCGCGGACCCCGACGCCGCGCCGCAGCCGCGCTATTCGATGCGGGCGCCGGAGATCCGCACCACCTCCCGCCCGCGTTCCAGGTCGGCCGCCAGGAAGTCCCGAAAGGCGGCGGGCCCGAGGCCGATGATGCTGGTCCCGTCGGCGGTGACGCGCGCGCGGAAGGCGGGGTCGGCCAGCGCATCGCGCACCGCGCCGTCCACCCGTTCCACCACCGCCGGCGGCAGGCGGGCGGGACCGCAGAGGCCCATCCAGCTGATGTAGTCGAAGCCCGGGATGGTCTCGGCCAGCGCCGGCACATCGGGCAGCGTCGGCGAGCGTTCGCGCGAGGTGACGGCCAGCGCGCGAAGCTGCCCCGCGCGGATCAGCGGCAGCGCGACCTGCAACTGCGGCATACCGAAGGCGACCGTGCCCGCGCGCACGGCATTGACGATGTCCGGCGCGCCGCGGAAGGGGATGTGCTCGGCCTCGGTCCCCGTGCGCGCCAGGAACAGCGCGACGGTCAGGTGCGCCGCGCTGCCGAAGCCGCCCGAGGCATAGGGAGTGCGCGGGTCGGCCCGCAGCCGCGCGACCAGGGCGCCGATGTCGGCCAGCGGGCTGTCGGCGCGGACGATCACCGCGTTGGACATGCCGAAGGCCAGGTTGATGTGGGTGAAGTCGGCCAGCGGGTCGAACTCCACGCGGGCATAGAGCGCGGCATTGACGCTGAGCGATCCGGTGGCCCAGAGCAGGGTGTGGCCGTCCGGCGCCACCTGCCGGGCGACATGGGCAAAGCCGATATTGCCGGCGGCGCCGGGGCGGTTCTCCACCACCAGCGGCTGGCCCAGGCGCTGGCCGAGCGCCTCGGCGATCTGCCGGGCGTTGATGTCGGGCGCGCTGCCCGGGATGAAGGGCACGACGAGGCGGATGGGCCGGCTCGGCCAAGCGTCCTGCGCGCCGGCCAGGCGCGGCGCGGCAAGCAGCGCGAGCGTGCCGGACAGCGCGCGTCGGGACAGGGTCATGGCCGCTTCCTCCTCGGGCTTCCGGCCATGGTGGAGGGGCGGCAGGGCGGCGGCAAGGCGGGCGTGGTGCACCGCCCCGGCGGTCCCGTCCCGGCGGGATTGGGGCGCAGCGCCCCATCCGCGGAGGCGAAATCGCCGGAGCGGTGGATCCGGCCGCCCGAACAAAGGACCGGAGCGTGACCCGCGCTTCCGTCGCGCGGGTCGCGCCTCAGGGCCCGTCCTCCTCCACTTCCCAGCCCTGGGCGAGATACCGCGCGAGCACCGCCTCGTGCCGGTCGGAGGGATGGGTCTCCACGACCTCCTCCTCGCCGTCCAGCACCTCGGTGCCGGCGGCGGTGGTGACGATGACGAGGGTGTCGGTCTCACCCTTCATCAGCACGGTCTCGCGCATGCGGGTCCTGTCCCCCTCCCCCGGTCACGGGGGAGGGTCGGCTTGGGGAGGGGGGCGGTTCAGCTCCGGCGGAGGAAGGCCGGGGCGTTGCCGCCATCGCGGAAATCCGCATCGCGCCAGGCACGGTCCTTCTGGCCACCGGCCGCGGCGGGGCGGCGCACCGGGGCGTCCCCGCCGCGCGGGGCGGAGGGAGCGGCGCCACGCGGGGCGGCGCCTGCCGGCCCGCGTTCGCGCGCCTGCTGCGGATGGCGCTGGCCCTCGCGGGCCGGGCCGGGCTGCGGGCGGCCGCGGTTCTGCTGCTGGCCGCGGCCGCCGCCGCGGGACGCGCCCTTGGCGGGCTTCACCGCATCCGGGCGGCCCGGGGTGCGGCGCATCGCGATGCCGACATCCTGGCGCTGGTCGTCCGACTTCAGCTCGGTGCGGATCAGCTTCTCCACCTGCCACAGCTTCTCCCGCTCATCCGGGGCGCAGAGGGCGATGGCGATGCCGCTGGCGCCGGCGCGCGCGGTGCGGCCGATGCGGTGGACATAGGCTTCCGGCGTGTCCGGCATGTCGTGCTGGATGACGTGGGAGACGCCGTCCACGTCGATGCCCCGCGCCGCGATGTCGGTGGCAACCAGCACCGGCGCGCGGCCGGTCTTGAAGTCCGCCAGGGCGCGTTCGCGCTGGCCCTGGCTCTTGTTGCCGTGGATCGCGTTGGCGGCGATGCCGTCGGCTTCCAGGTTCTTCACCACGCGGTCGGCGCCGTGCTTGGTGCGGGCGAAGACCAGCGCGCGCGTCACCGCGCCGTCCTTCAGCAGCCCCGCCAGCACGCCGCGCTTGCGGCCCTGCTCGACGAAGATCAGCTTCTGCTCCACGCGTTCCGCCGTGGTGGCCACCGGCGTCACCTCGACGCGGGCGGGGTCCACCAGGATCTCGCCGGCCAGCTTCGCGACCTCGGTCGGCATGGTGGCGGAGAAGAACATCGTGTGGCGCGGCTTCGGCAGCACCGGCAGGATGCGGCGGATCGCGGGCCAGAAGCCCTTGTCGAGCATCTGGTCGGCCTCATCCAGCACCAGCGTCTCCACGCGGTCGAGCCGCGCGGTGCCCTGGTCCAGGTGGTCCTGCAGGCGGCCGGGGGTGGCCACCAGGATGTCGATGCCGGCGGACAGCGCGCGGCGCTGCGGGCCGTGCGGCACGCCGCCGAACACCACCGCGACGCTGAGGCCGAGATGGCGGCCATAGGCCTTGAGGCTGTCGGCGATCTGGCTGGCCAGTTCGCGCGTGGGTGACAGGATCAGCGCGCGGCAGCCGCCGCGCGGCGGGCGGCCCTTGGCCTGCGCCAGGCGGTGCAGCAGCGGCAGGCCGAAGGCGGCGGTCTTGCCGGTGCCGGTCTGCGCGATGCCGAGCAGGTCGCGCCCCGACAGCGCATGCGGGATGGCCTGCGCCTGGATCGGCGTCGGGGCCTCGTAGCCCTCCTCCGTCAGCGACTGGAGGATGCGGGCGTCGAGGCCGAGGTCGTTGAACAGCATGAAGTTGGTTTGAATCCGGGGTAGCCGCCGCGCGGTCATGCGGGCGGAGGGTGGCGGGTGGCCCGCCCGCGTGCCGGGGCGAGGCCTGTGTTGTCCGCTGTAGGCGCCCTGGTCCGGACCGAGCCGCCTGTGTCGTGGGGCGAAGGGTCCGCTCACGCGGCCGGGCGCGGCGGGCCGTGTCGGTGCCCGCTGAACACCCGCAAGATAGGGCAGGAGTACTCACGAAACAAGCGGATTCCGCACCGGCGGCGGGATTCGCCCCTACCCGTTCGGCAGCTTCCGGAATCCGGGCTCGTCGGGCGGTTCGGCCAGCACCTCCTCGATGCGGTCGATGCGGGCCATCAGGGGGCCGCGGCGGCAGGCGGTCAGCATCGCCTGCACCGCCCCCTCCTCCCCGGCCACCAGCGCCTGCACGCTGCCATCCGCGCGGTTGCGCACCCAGCCCTGCAGACCCAGCCGCTCCGCCTCGTGCAGCATCCAGTCGCGGTAGCCGACGCCCTGCACCCGCCCCTCGATGCGGAGCAGACGCGCCCTCACGGCACGCGCGCCAGGGCGATGATGCGCGCCGCCAGCTCCACATCCGCAAGCGCCGCCGCGCGCCGCGCCTCGGATTCCGGATCGGTGCCCCAGAACTGCTCCTGGAAGCGTTCGTCGATGGTGGCCAGCGCATGCGCCCGTGCCGCATCCACCTCCCCCGCCGCCAGCGCCAGGCCGAGCACGACGCTGCCGAGCGCCGGCACCGCGACGCCGAGCGCGGCGAGTTCCAGCGGCGGATGCGCCGCCACCGCATGCGCCAGCGCACGCAGCGCCTGCGGGTCCTGCGCCACCGGCATCACGCCATGGGTGACGCGCAGCGGCGCATCCAGCGCCCGCGCCGCCCAGGCCAGCAGCGGGTCCCACCCTTCCGCCTGGCGGTCGGCAAGCCGCCGGTCCTCGGCGCGGTAGCACAGCAGGTCGGTTTCGGCGTAGCGCGCGATCGCGACGGCGGTCGCCGCCGGGTCGGGGGCGATCCGCTCCTCCGCCGTGCCGACCAGCCGCGTCAACGGCACCTGTTCGGGGCGCATCTCGCCGCCCCTGCCGCCGCCGGCGGTGTTCCATTCCGCCGCGATCGCCTCGGCGAGCGGGCGCGAGGCGACGCGCAACGCCCCCCCGCCCGGCAGGCGCACCGGGCGGCCGTCGAGCAGGATGGCGAAGCGCCCCTCGGCCTCGGCGGTCGCCGCCGTGTCCCAGAAACGCTTCATGCGGCGCTCAGCGCGTCGCGGCGGCCGAGCGGCTGGAAGCGGCGGGCCGGGCCGGCTGGCGGGACGCCGCGGCGGGCGCGGCGGCGCTGGCCGGACAGGCCGGCGTCGTCAGCGGGTTCAGCACGTTGCGGTCCGCCGTGAGGTCGGCGAGCGCCGCGGCGTTGCTCTGCGCCAGCGCCAGCTGGAACAGCGGGCCGACCGTGCCGCAGAACTGCGAGCCCTGCCGGATGCCGTCCTGCGAC
The DNA here is from genome assembly GCF_050563535.1 of Falsiroseomonas sp. CW058. Taxonomy (NCBI): domain Bacteria; kingdom Pseudomonadati; phylum Pseudomonadota; class Alphaproteobacteria; order Acetobacterales; family Roseomonadaceae; genus Falsiroseomonas; species Falsiroseomonas sp. CW058. The sequence goes on along the minus strand of NZ_JBNXUO010000012.1, from coordinate 30,843 downwards.
TGCGCGTTGGCAAGGGTGGTGATGAAGCCGTCCAGCTCGCGCTGCGCGCCGCCGCCGGCGGTGCGGCGGAAATGCGACTGGATGGTGCGGTACGACCCCGCCAGCTCGCCCTGGAACTTGCGGACGAAGGCGTTGTAGTCGCCGTCCCGCTGGCAGGCGAGCGCGGCCACCATCAGCTGGCTCTGCAGCGCGCGAACCTCGAACGCCGTGCGCTCGGCGCTCTGCACGCAGGACTGCGCGATGGCGGGGCCCGCGACGCCGGCGGCGAGGCCGGCGAGGAGGAGGCGGAAGGTGGTCGGGCGCATGGTCATGGCGCGGAGGATCTCCCCTGGATTCGCCCTGCCTGCCGCATCCGCCGCCGCCGCGCAACCTGCGTCGCGGCGGTCCGGTCGGGCGCGGCGGGGCCCCCCGGCCCCAGGACGAATGTGAATGGCGGCTTGTCTACAACATGCCCATCGCCCGCGCGACATGGGATCGCATCCCGATCCGATCCCGCCGGCCACCGCCGATCACAAGCCGCCGAGCCGGCCGGCGCCGACGAGGCGGACGGGTCAGGCCACCCGGTCCGCCGCAGGCCGCGGGCGTCGCCGCTGCATCCTGGCGAGGTCGGCCAGCCGCCGGTCCAGGAAGGCGCGCGTGCGCGGGAAGCCTGGCTCGTCATCCGCCAGCCAGAAGGCGAGCGTCGCGCCATAGATGCCCGCCAGCGTCGCCCGCCGCGTGTACCAGGAGAAATCGGCCGAGGTGTCGCCCGCCGCCGCCCAGATCGCATCCGCCGTCCGCGCCACCGTCCGCAACGCCGAAGGCACGTTCCAGGGCAGCGCCTGCCGGCCGAGCGCGAGGCGGATCGCCTCCCGGTGCGGTTCCTGCCCTTCCAGCCGCAGCGTCACGACGCGGCGGATGCGGTCGGGGATGCGCAGCGCGGTCACGTCCTCGGCCGCGGCGGCGGCCTCCATCTCGCGGTCGGCCAGGTCGCACCAGGCCTCGATCGCCTCGACCGGGCCGTCGGGGAACAGCCAGTCCTGCGCGGCCGGGTCCTGCCCGATGTCGCGCAGCCCGGCCGACAGCGCCGCGCGCGTCCAGCCCAGCGCGGGCACATGCGGCAGCGCCGCGCGCAGCGCCGCGTCGCGCTCCTCGCTGCGCTCGATCACGGCTTCGCCTCCCCGGCCTCGGCCGCGGCACGGGCCTGGGCGGCGGCGCGCGACAATTCCTCGGTGAAGCCGAGCAGCGTCAGGTCGGGCATGCGCATCGGGTAGAGCACGCCGTCGAGGTGGTCCATCTCATGCTGCATCACGCGGGCGGCCAGGCCGGCCGCCTCCCCATTCACGGGCCGGCCCTCGATATCGAAGCCGCGGAAGCGGATGCGGGTGGCGCGGGGCACGCAGCCGCGCAGGCCGGGAATGGACAGGCACCCTTCCCATCCATCCTCCGTCTCCTCGCCCACCGCCTCGATCTCGGGGTTGACGAGGGCGAGCACGTTGCCCGCCCCGCCGCGCCAGACGAACAGGCGCAGCCCGACATGCACCTGCGGCGCGGCGAGGCCGAGGCCCTGGGCATCCTCCATCGTCTCGGCCATGTCGGCGACCAGGCGGCGGATCTCCGGCGCGGCCGGGTCGGGCACCGGCTCGGCCGGGCGGATCAGGACGGGGTGGCCCATGCGGGCGATCTTCAGGATGGCCATGCGGAGGGGGTCCAACTGTCGCGTTGCGTAGGTAATGCGCCGCAGGGCCTACGGGAGGCCTTTCTTTCCGTGGCGAGGCCGTGCTAAGGCACCGCCTCGTGCATCGGGGGGGTCCCGGGTCCGGCCCGGAACCCCCTTCGGCGCGTCCGCTTCGCATCCCGTCCACCATCATCCCGAGAGGTTGAACCGCGTGCAGGTCGTCGTCCGCGACAACAACATCGACCAGGCTCTCAAGGCGCTGAAGAAGAAGCTGCAGCGCGAGGGCGTGTTCCGTGAGATGAAGCTCCGCCGTCATTACGAGAAGCCGTCCGAGCGCCGCGCGCGCGAGGCTGCGGAAGCCGTGCGGCGCGCCCGCAAGGTGGAGCGCAAGCGCCTGGAGCGCGAAGGCTTCTGACACCGCCGGTTCCCGCAGGCGGGGACCGACCCGGACAGGACGGTGGCCGGCACCGCGGCGCGGGGATGATCCGCAGGGCCGCGGTTTCGTGCTGTACGGCCACATCCCTCCGCCGGCTTGGCCCTGGGATGGCATGTTCCCCGCAGGGCCGCACGGCGCCCTGCGGCACCCCGCCACGGGCCGTGCCGCCGCCTCAACGCATGGCAGGATTGCTGCCCGGGGCCAGCATCACAAGACAGGGTTCACCTTTGGCGTGAAGGATGACGGGCGCGACTGCCCCGTCCACCGCCCGAGGAGCCCGCCCCTTGCCGAGCCTGCCGCCGAACCTTCGCCGCGTCGTCTATGTCAGCCGCCTGGAGCGCGCCGCACCCGGCCAGGCGGACGAGGAGATCGTGGCCGCCATCCTCGCCACCTCCCGGCGCAACAACCCGCCGCGTGGCCTCACCGGGGCGCTGCTGCACGGCGCGGGCGGCTTCGTGCAGGTGCTCGAAGGCCCGCCCGACAACGTCGCCGAACGGCTCGACGTCATCGGCCGGGACCCGCGGCACAGCGGCATGCGCATCATCGAATCCGCCGATGCGTCGGAGCGCGTCTTCGCGAACTGGAGCATGGCCTATCTCCAGGACCTCGACTTCATCCCCCCCGAACTCGCCGAGCGGAATGCCAGCATGATGCTGCTGATGCGGCTGCGCGCGATGCTGCAGGACGGCCGGCTCGACGGCGCCGCCTGACGCGGCCGGCACGAAAAAGGGGCGCCGCATGGCCCGCGGCGCCCCACCTGTACTGGCCGGCGTGAATGCCGACGCATTCACGCCCCTTCAAACGCCGGTCGGCATCATACTGACCGGCGTGAATGCTGACACATTCACGCCCCTCAGACGCCGGGCGGGCCGCATCCGCGTCCCCCGGCTTCGCCGCAGATGCGGCGGCCGCCATCCGGCGGCTCGGCGGGCTTCGCCCGCCGCCATCGGATCACCTTCAACGCCGGCCGGCATCACACCCTGCGCGGGCCGGCGCTGCTACCTCTGCAGCGCCTGCACGATCTCCTGCGTGACCTTCTTCGCATCGCCGAACAGCATCATGGTGTTCGGGCGGAAGAACAGCTCGTTCTCGACGCCGGCATAGCCCGAGGACATGCCGCGCTTGATGAAGAACACCGTCTTCGCGCGCTCCACGTCGAGGATCGGCATCCCGTAGATCGCGCTGGACTTGTCGGTCTTGGCGGCCGGGTTGGTCACGTCGTTGGCGCCGATCACGAAGGCCACGTCGGCCTCGGCGAATTCGGGGTTGATCTCCTCGAGCTCGTGGACCTCGTCATAGGGGACGTTGGCCTCGGCCAGCAGCACGTTCATGTGGCCGGGCATGCGGCCCGCGACGGGGTGGATCGCGTAGGAGATCTCGGCCCCTTCCTTCTTCAGCAGGTCCGCCATCTCCCGCAGGACCTGCTGCGCCTGCGCCACCGCCATGCCGTAGCCCGGCACGATGATGATCTTCTGGGCGTTCTTCATCATGTAGGCCGCATCCTCGGGACTGCCGGCCTTGACCGGCGCGCGGTCCGCGTTGCCGCCCCCCGCCGCGGCCGCCCCGCCCTCGCTGCCGAAGCCGCCGAGCAGGACGTTGACGATGGAGCGGTTCATGCCCTTGCACATGATGTAGGACAGGATCGCGCCCGAGGCGCCGACCAGCGCGCCGGTGACCACCAGCAGCAGGTTGCCGATGGTGAAGCCGATGCCCGCCGCCGCCCAGCCGGAATAGCTGTTCAGCATCGAGACGACGACCGGCATGTCCGCGCCGCCGATCGGGATGATCAGCAGGAAGCCCAGCGCGAAGGACAGCAGCGCGATCAGCCAGAACAGCACCTGGCTGCCGGTGGCGACGAAGGCGATCACCAGCACCAGCAGCAGCGCGCCGAGCGCCGCGTTCAGCATGTGCTGGCCCTTGAAGACGATGGGCGCGCCGGACATGCGGCCATCGAGCTTCAGGAAGGCGATGACCGAGCCGGAGAAGGTGATGGCGCCGATCGCGAGGCCGAGCGACATCTCGATCAGCGAGGCGGCCTTGATGTGGCCGGGGGTGCCGATGCCGAAGCTTTCCGGCGCGTAGAAGGCGGCCGCCGCCACGAAGACCGCGGCCATGCCGACCAGGCTGTGGAAGGCCGCGACGAGCTGGGGCAGCGCCGTCATCTGGATGCGCTGCGCGACCACGGTGCCGATGGTGCCGCCGATGGCGAGCCCGGCGACGACCAGCACGATGCCGCCCGCCCCCATCCCCGGCTTCAGCAGCGTCGCCGCCACCGCGATGCCCATGCCGACCATGCCGAACAGGTTGCCCTTGCGGCTGGTCTCGGGGTGCGACAGGCCGCGCAGCGCCAGGATGAACAGGACCGACGCGACGAGGTAGGCCAGCGTCGAGAGCGTGGTGGCCATGGCCTCAGCCCCCCTTCTTCTTGAACATGGAGAGCATCCGGCGCGTCACCATGAAGCCGCCGAAGATGTTCACGGCGGCAAGCGTGACGGCGAGGAAGCCGAACACCTTCGCGGCGACGCTGTCCGACATGCCCGCCGCCAGGATCGCGCCCACCACGATGACCGAGGAGATGGCGTTGGTGACGCCCATCAGCGGCGAATGCAGCGCCGGCGTCACGTTCCAGACCACGTAGTAGCCGACGAAGCAGGCCATCAGGAAGATCGTCAGCAGGTAGAGGAAGGGGGACGCGGCCTCGGCCATGGGCTGCACGGCTTCGGCCATGCGGCGCGCCTGCTCGGCCAGGGTCAGGGCCTCCTGCGCGCGCGCCGAGGCCTGGTTGGCCAGTTCCGTTGCGTTCATCGGGGCATGCTCCTCAGGCGGAGGCGAGGGAGGGGTGGACCACGGCGCCCGCGCGGGTCAGCGCGACGCCCTTCACGATGTCGTCGCCCTCCGGCAGCTTCGGCGCCTTCGCGTCCTTGTCCCAGAAGGTGGTCAGGAAGGTCAGCAGGTTCCGGGCGTAGAGCGCGGAGGCGGCGGCGGCGATGCGCCCGGGCCAGTTGGAATGGCCGAGGATCTTCACGCCCCCCGGCGTGGTCACCGCCTCGCCCGGCCTGGTCAGCGCCACGTTGCCGCCGGCGTCGGCGGCGATGTCCACGATGACGCTGCCCGGCTTCATGGACGCCACCATCGCCTCCGTCACCAGCGTCGGCGCCTTGCGGCCCTGCACCAGCGCGGTGGTGACGACGATGTCCTGCTTGGCGATGTGGGCGGCCACCACCTCGGCCTGCTTCGCGTAGAATGCGGCGGAAAGCTGCCGCGCGTAGCCGCCCGCGGTCTGGGCCGCCTTGCTCTCCTCGTCCTCATGGCCGACGAAGCTGGCGCCGAGCGACTTGATCTCCTCCTTCGCCGCGGGCCGGACATCGGTGGCGCTGACGCGGCCGCCGAGGCGCCGCGCGGTGGCGATGGCCTGCAGCCCCGCGACGCCCGCACCCATGACGAAGACATTCGCGGCGGGGATCGTGCCGGCCGCCGTCATCAGCATCGGGAAGCCGCGGTCGAATTCCGCCGCAGCCTCGATCACCGCGCGGTACCCCGCAAGGTTCGCCTGGGAGGACAGGACGTCCATCGACTGCGCGCGGGTGATGCGCGGGAGCAGTTCCATCGAGCAGGCATCGATCCCGGCTGCCGCATAGGCCTTCGCGGCCGCGGCATCGGCGCCGAGCGTGCCGATCAGCAGCGCGCCGCGGGGGATGAGGGCGAGTTCCGCATCCTCCGGCGCGCGGACCGCGAGCACGATGCCGGCGCCCGCGAGCGCGGTGGCGGGGTCGGCCGCGATCTCGGCCCCGGCGTCGCGGAAGGCCGCATCGGGGATGCCGGCGGAAAGGCCGGCTCCGGCCTCCACCGCGACGGTGCAGCCGAGGCCGCCCAGCTTCTTCACCGTCTCCGGCGTCGCGGCCACCCGCGTCTCCGCCGCGCGCCGTTCGCGCAGGACCGCAACCCGCATCAACCCGTACCCCCGTCGTCGCCGAAGCCGCGGCCATATGACCCTGCCATCCCGGTCTGGCAAGGACGCAGGCGGCCGGCGGGGTGGCGCGAGGCGCGCGGGCCGGCCATGCTCCCCCCTCCGCGGAGGACGGCCCCATGCTGTTCAGGGACTTGCCGGACGGAAGCTGGCTGGCGGTGAGCCAGCCGATGCACGCCCTGGTGTCGGGCCAGATGCTGCGCGCCTGGGGCGCCGATGGCTTCGCCCGGCCTGACCCCTTCGAGGATGTGGCGACCGCCTGCGCCCAGCACGACCTCGCCTGGATGGGGTGGGAAGCCGCGCCGACGCTGGATGCCGCGACCGGCCGCCCGCATGCCTTCCGCACCGTCGGCGCCCGGTCCCATGCGCCCATGTGGGCCGAGGGCGTGAGGCGCGCCACCGCCGCCTGGGGCCCCTGGGTCGGGCTGCTGGTCAGCCGCCATGGCAGCCGCATCTACGGCGCCTATGCCGACCGCCACCGGATGGACCCGCGCGACGTGGCGGCGGCCGAAGCCTACCTCCGGGAACAGGCGGGCATCCGCGCGGGGCTGATGGCGCTGGTCGGCGCCACCGACCGCCAGGTGGAGGAGGCCGCGGCGCTGGTGGCGGCGACGGATGCGCTGAGCCTCGCGGCCTGCGGCGGCATCGCCACGCTGGGCTGGGCCGTCATGGCGCCGCTGGCCGGCGGCCGGGAGGTGCCGCTGACGCTGGCGGAAGGGGACGGCGTGATGACCGTCTCCCCCTGGCCCTTCGCGGCGGGGGAGGTCCCGCTGGCCTGGACCGCGCGCCGCTTCGCCCCCGGCACCCGCTGGCGGGAGGAGGGCGCGATGCGCGCGGCGTTCGAGGCGGCACCGGTCGAACGCATCGCCCTGCGCCTGGTGCCGGGATGAGCGGCGTTCAGGCGCCCGCCGGCACCCCCGCTTCCGCGATCGCCGCCGCCTGGCGGGCCGCAATGGCGTGCTCGTCGAAGTCGTGGACCAGTTCCATGAACATGCGGTGCCAGTTGGCCTTGGCCTGCAGGCGGTAGAACACGGAACCGAGCCCGATCGCCGCGCGGTCCATCAGCGGGAATTCCTTCGGGATGCGCACGCCGCCCGTGCGCTTCAGCCCGGCATGGACCTGCATGGCGATGCGCCGCCCGTACATCGGGTCGTCGAGCGGGGTGATGGTGCGGACCCGGTCCTCCACCAGCGGCTCGTAGAGGAAGCGCGCCCAGACGGTCAGCACCTCCATCTGTTCCTTCGTCAGGTTGCGGAAGCCCCATATGCGGTAGGCCTCGGCCGCCTTCTCTGTGTCGTCGTCGCGCACCGCCTCGTAGAGCAGGATGACGCCGGTGACGAAGCTCGGCGGGAAGATGCGGATGACGCCGAAATCCAGCAGGTTGACGCCGAAGCGCACCTCGGGGTCCGCATCCTGGCGCACCTGGTAGTTGCCGAGATGCGGGTCCCCATGGATCACGCCGTAGCGGTAGAAGGGCACGTACCAGGCGCGGAACAGCGCCTTGGCATAGGCCACGCGCTCCTCCTCGGGCGGGTCCTCCTCCAGCCGGCGCAGGATCGGGCGGCCCTGCAGCCAGGTCATGGTCAGCAGCCGGGTGGTGGTCAGCTCCTCCACCGGGCTCGGCACCGCGACGCCGGGCGTGCCGCGCAGCATGAGGCCATAGAGGCGCATGTGCGACGCTTCCCGCCGGTAGTCCAGCTCCTCCCGCAGGCGCGCCGCAAGCTCGCCATAGGCTTCCTCGTTGTCGAGGGTGTTGTCCATCCGGCGATAGACGGACATGGCGAGCTTGAGCTGGCGGAGATCGGCTTCCACCACGGAGGGCATGTCCGGGTATTGCAGCTTGCAGGCCACGTCGCGCCCGTCGGGCAGCGTCGCGCGATGGACCTGGCCGAGGGAGGCGGCGGCCGAGGCTTCCTGCCCGAACTGCGCGAAGCGGGCTTGCCAGGCGGGGCCGAGTTCGGACTGCATGCGGCGGCGCACGAAGGCCCAGCCCATCGGCGGCGCGTTCGATTGCAGCGTGGCCAGTTCCTGCGCGTATTCCTCAGGCAGCGCCTCCGGCACGGTCGCCAGGAACTGCGCCACCTTCATCAGCGGGCCCTTCAACCCGCCGAGAAGCTGCTTCAGGTCCTCCGCATGCGCGTTCTTGTCGGTCTTGAGGCCGAGGAAACGCTGCCCCGCCACCCGCGCCGCGATGCCGCCGACCGCGCCGGAGGTGCGCACCATGCGGCGCACCTCGCCGAACAGCGTGGGGCCGCCCTTGTCCTCGGCCATGCGCGTCAGGCCGCCTGCTCGAGTTCGTCGATGAAGCCCGAGATGACGTCGAGCCCCTTGCGCCAGAAGGCGGGGTCGGAGGCATCGAGGCCGAAGGGCGCGAGCAGTTCCTTGTGGCGCCGCGTGCCGCCGGCCTTCAGCATGTCGAGGTATTTCTCCTGGAAGCGCGGATGGCCCTCGCGGAACACGCCGTAGAGCGCGTTCACCAGGCAGTCCCCGAAGGCATAGGCGTACACGTAGAAGGGCGTGTGCACGAAATGGGGGATGTAGGCCCAGTAGACGGCATAGTCCGGCGTGAAATCGAAGGCGGGGCCCAGGCTCTCGACCTGCACCTGCATCCAGATCTCGCCGATCCGCTCCTGCGCGACCTCCCCCTTCTTCCGCTCCTCGTGCAGCAGCGTCTCGAAGCGGTAGAAGGCGATCTGGCGGACCACCGTGTTCAGCATGTCCTCCACCTTGGAGGCCAGCAGCGCGCGCCGGCGCCTCGGGTCCGTCTCCGCGTCGAGAAGGGCGCGGAAGGTCAGCATCTCGCCGAAGACGCTCGCCGTCTCGGCCAGCGTCAGGGGCGTGGAGGACATGAGGTAGCCCTGCTCCCCCGCCAGGATCTGGTGGACGCCGTGGCCAAGCTCATGCGCGAGCGTCATCACGTCGCGCGTCTTGCCGTGGTAGTTCACCAGCAGGTACGGATGCGCGGACGGCACGGTCGGATGCGCGAAGGCGCCCGATGCCTTGCCGGGCCGCAGCGCCGCGTCCACCCAGGGCCTGTCGAAGAAGCGCCGGCCGAGCGAGGCAAGCTCGGGGCTGAAGGCCGCGTAGCTGTCCAGCACGCGCTGCGTCGCGTCCTTCCAGGGGATCACCGCGTCGTCCTGGTCCGGCAGCGGCGCGTTGCGGTCCCAGTGCATCAGCTTAGGCAGGCCGAGCCACTTCGCCTTCATCGCGTAGTAGCGGTGCGACAGGCGCGGGAAGCTTTCGCGCACGGCGGCAACGAGGGCGTCCACCACCTCGTCCTCCACCATGTTGCCGCGGTTGCGGGCGGAGGTCGGGCGCGGGTAGTTGCGCCAGCCGTCGATGATCTCCTTGTCCTTCGCCAGCACGTTGGTGATGAGGCTGAACAGCCGCACGCGGTCCCCGAAGGCGGCGGAGACGCCCTTGGCCGCGGCGGCGCGGACATCGCGGTCGCGGTCGGACAGCTTGTTCAGCGCGGCGGAGACGGTCAGCTCCTCCCCCGCCACGGTCACGCGCATCCCCGCCACCGTCTCGTCGAACAGGCGGTTCCAGGCGGACCGGCCGGTAACCTCCTTCTCGTGCAGCAGCTTCTCCAGCTCGTCCGAGAGCTGGTGCGGGCGGAAGACGCGCAGGTCCCGCAGCCAGGGCTGCCAACGCGCGAGCGCGGCGGAGGCGGCGACCTTCTGGTCGAGCGCGGCATCCTCCAGCCGGTTCAGCTCCAGCGTCAGGAACAGCAGGTGGCTGCTGATGGTGGTCACCCGCTCCTGCACGGTCTGGTAGAAACGGCCATTCGCGGCGTCCTGGGCATCGCCCGAGAAGACGAGCTGCGCATAGGACATGGCGCGGCCCAGCACTTCCTCGATCGCCTCGTAGCGGGCGATGGCGGCGGCCAGCGCATCGCCCGACATGCCGGCGAGCCGGCCGGCGTGGGCGGCGTTGAAGGCCTGCGCCTCGGCCTCGGCCCGGTCGAGGTCGGCGGCCAGCTTCGGGTCCTGCGGCGAGGCGTAGAGGTCCGACAGGTCCCAGGACGGCAGGGCCTCGGCAACGCGGGCACCGCCGGCGCGGGCCTTGGAATCTTGGGGAATCGTCACGGTGTCCCTTGCGTGCGGATCGTCGTCTTCCTGGATATAGAGGCTGCGCGGGCCGGGCCAAGCCGTCCGCCTTGAATGGGGGCGACCAGGAATGCAGCCGGGACGGCGCGTGGGATGGACCAGCCTGCCGCAGATGATGCTGGAACTGGCGCGGCACCGGCATGACCGGCCGATGCTGCGCCACTGGCGGGACGGCGCCTGGCAGCGGATGACCTGGGGCGACTTCGCCCTCGCCGTCGCCTCGGTCGCGGCGGGGCTGCGCGCCGCCGGCGTCTCCCCGGGCGACCGGGTGCTGCTGGTCAGCGAGAACCGGCCGGAATTCCCCATCGCCGACACCGCGCTGATGGCAATCGGCGCCGTGACGGTGCCGACCTACACCACCAACGCGCCCGCCGACCACGCCCATATCCTGCGCGATTCCGGCGCGCGGGCGGCCATCGTCTCCGGCACGGCGCTGGCCGCGCGCGTGCTGGAGGGGGCGGCGCAGGCGGGGGGCCTCGACCTGCTGGTCACGCTGGAGCCCCCGCCCCCCGCCGCGGCCGGGATGCGGACCCTGCCCTGGTCGGACCTGCTGGCGACGCCGGGCGACCCCGCCATGACCCTGGCCGAGGCCGAGCTGATCCCGCCCGGGCGGCTCGCCTGCCTCGTCTACACCTCCGGCACCGGCGGGGCGCCGAAGGGGGTGATGCTGCCGCACCGGGCCATGCTGTCGAACCGCGCGGGCGTCGCGGCGCTGGCGGACCGGCTGCACCTCGACGGCGAATGCTACCTGTCCTTCCTGCCGCTGTCGCACAGCTACGAACACACGGTGGGCGGCTTCCTGCTGCCCTCGCTTGGCATCGAGGTGGTCTATTCCCGCGGCGCCGACCGGCTTGCGGCGGAGTTCCAGGAGGTGAAGCCCGCCATCATCACCGCCGTCCCCCGCCTGTTCGAGGTGCTGCGCGGACGCCTGCTGGCCGGGGTGGAGAAGGAGGGCGGGCTGAAGGAGAGGCTGTTCCACCGGGCCGTCGCGCTCGGCCTTCGCCAGATGGACGGGCCGCCGCTCGGCCCGCTCGAATGGGTGCAGGACCGCGTGCTGGAACGCCTGGTGCGCGACAAGGTGCGCCAGCGTTTCGGCGGGCGGCTGCAGGCCATGGTCTCGGGCGGCGCGCGGCTCGACCCCGACCTGTCGGGCTTCTTCCTCGCCCTCGGCCTGCCGGTCATCCAGGGCTATGGCCAGACCGAGGCCGGGCCCGTCATCAGCGTGAACCTGCCCTGGGACATCCGGCGCGAGACGGTGGGCCCGCCCCTGCCGGGGGTCGAGGCGCGCCTGGCCGAGGACGGCGAACTCTGCGTGCGGGGCGAGCTGGTGATGGACGGATACTGGAACGACCCCGACAGCACGGCGAAGGCCATCCGGGACGGCTGGCTGCACACCGGCGACGTGGCGGAAATGGCAGGGGGCCGCATCCGCATCACCGACCGCAAGCGCGACTTCATCAAGACGCTCGGTGGCGACATGGTGAGCCCGGCCAAGCTTGAGAGCCTGCTGATGGCCGAGCCCGAGATCGCGCAGGCGGTCGTCGCCGGCGAAGGCCGGCCTGCCATCGTGGCCCTGGTGGTGCCGGCCGAGGGCATGGCGGGGAAGGTGGCGGAGGCGGTCGGGCGCGTGAACGCGAAGCTCTCCTCCATCGAACGCATCCGCCGCACCGCGACCGTGCCCCCCTTCACGGTCGAGAACGGGATGCTGACCCCAACCATGAAGGTGAAGCGCCGCATCGTGCTGGACGCCCATGCGGAGAAGGTGGAGGCGCTGCACGGCCGCGGCTGAGGCCGGGCGCCGTCGTCGCACCCGTTTCGGTTGCATTATCCGGCGTGCAGCGTTGCACTGCTGGCAGGACCATTGACGTCATCAACCATGGCGCGAGAATCACGCCATGCAGCACCGCCCCGCCGCCCCCGTTCCCCCCGCCCGGCAGGAAGCCGCGCTGCTCTCCGCCTGCCTGCTGGACGGCGCGATCCTGGTGGCCATGCTGGCGGTCGCGCTCTGGTCCAACTCGCTCTCGCTGCTGGCGGACCTGATGCGGGGCGTGCCGATGCTGGCGGTGGAGGTGGTGCTGCTGCTGCTGATGCGGCGCATCCACCGCGGGCGGATGACGGAATACGACTACGGCACCAGCAAGCTGGAGCAGTTCGCCAACATGCTGGCGGGCGCGGTGCTGCTGCTTGCCGCGGTCTGGCTGCTGGCGAAGCTGGCGGGGCGCGTCGGCGTGCCGCAGGCGCAGCCGGCGGTCGGCCTCGCCGCCGCGGCGGCGATCGCGGCGGTGAACCTGGCGCTGAACGCGGCCCTGCTGCTGGCGCTGTGGCGGGCGGCCCGCGGCGGGGGTTCGCTGATCCTGAACGGGCAGGTGGTGACGCGGCTGTCGAAGACGCTCGCCTCGGGCTGCGTCACCGCCGCCATCGCGGTGAACGCCGCCTTCGGGCCGGAGGGGATCGGCGCCTGGGCCGACATCGCGGGCACCGTCGTCGTCATCCTGGTGATGGTCGCCTTCGGGGCGCGCATGGTGCAGGACACCCTGCCCCACCTGCTGGACCGCGCGCTGGGCGAGCAGCAGCAGGCGCTGGTGAACCGCGCGCTCGCCGCCCGCTTCGACGCCTATGACGAGCTGGTGGCCGTGCGCACCCGCACCGAGGGGCGCCACGCCTGGATCGAGATCGAGCTCGGCTTCGCCCCGCAGCGCCGCGTGGCCGAAGCCGCGGACGCCGCGGAACACATCGCGCAGGACCTGCGGGCGCTGGTGCCCGGCGCGCGGGTGCTGGTGGTGATCCGCGCCGCCCGCGCCGCCGCCCTGCCGCGGATGGCCGCCGCGGACTGACGGCGCGGCGGCGGCCTACAGGTCCCGCTGCCCCGGCTTCCAGGCGCCGCCATCGGTCGGGCGGAGCGCGGAGAACAGCGCGGTCACCTGCGTGTAGTCGCGGTAGCCGCAGCGCGCGACGGTGCCGGCCGCCACCATGTCGAAGGCACCGTCCACCAGCGCGTGGTCGGCGACATGCACGCCGATGATCTGGCCGATGACGAAGTGGCCGCCCGTCGCGCGGCCGTCCACGTCGATCAGCTCGCCATGCTGCAGCACGCGGCATTCCAGCTGCGCCGGGCTTCGCGCCACGCGCGGCGGCTTCACCAGGCGCGACGGCGCGGCCTCGATCCCCGCCGCCTCGAACTCGCTCTCGCCGTCCGGCGTCGCGGCGGAGGAGGCGTTCATCGCCTCGAACAGGTCACGGGTCACCAGGTTGAAGACGAATTCGCCGGTGGCGATGGCGTTCGCCGCGGTGTGCTTCAGGCCGTCGCTGCCGAACATGCAGATGGGCGGGCGCGTCTGGATCATGTTGAAGAAGCTGTAGGGCGCGAGGTTCGTGCGCCCCTGCGCATCCACCGTGGAGATCCAGCCGATCGGGCGCGGCGCGATGATCGCCTTGATCGGGTCATGCGGCAGGCCGTGGCCCTTCGCGGGTTCGTAGAACATCGGTGTCTCCGGGTGGCAGGTCGGGCGGTCGCGGTCTCACCAGCCCTCGGTGCCGGGGGCGCCCTTGAAGGGCCCCTCGACATCGGGGGTGATCCAGCCGCCATAGAACCCGCCGGGCTGCGGCACCACCCGGTCGCCGTCGATGAAGCAGGCATCGACACGCCCGGCATACAGCGCGACATGCCCGGCGATGGGCGCGAAGGCCGGCGCCGGCGCGGGATAGGACCAGGCCGCGCGCGCCGCCACGAGCCCGCCGCCGAGGAGGTCGTGGTAGCGCGCCTCCCCCTTCCATTCGCAGAGGCTCCGCCCCGCGGCGGGGCGCAGCGTGCCGGGGGCGAAGGCGGCCGCGGGGATGTACCAGGATGGCGGGTGCCAGGTCTCCAGCACCCGCCAGGCCTGCGTCGTCTCCACGATGGTCTGCCCGCCGAGCACCACGCGCAGGCGCCGCGCGCTCGGCTCCAGGCGCGGCGGGCGCGGGTAGTCCGGCGCGCGTTCCCGCGCCGTCACATGCCGAGCGCGCGCATGTAGAGGTCGAGCAGCGACTGCTGCTCCTCCACCTCGGCGGGCTCCTTCTTGCGGATGGAGATGATCTGGCGGATCACCTTCACGTCGAAGCCGGCCGACTTCGCCTCGGCGAAGATGTCCTTGATGTCGCCGGCGAGCGCCTTGCGCTCCTCCTCCAGCCGCTCCACCCGTTCGATGATCGAGCGCAGGCGGTCGGCCGCGATGCCGCCGACCTCGCTCTCGGGGTCGGCCGCCTGGCGGTCCCGGCTGGCCTTGGCCTCCTGCACGTCGGTCTCGCTCACCCGCTGGTCTCCAATACGAAGGGCGCGGGTGGTGCCACGCTTTGCCATCCCGCTCAATGCCCGGGATTGGCGGCGGCGAACTTCGCCTTCTGCTCGGGCGTGGCTTCCTTCTGGTGCAGCGCCTGCCAGTCCTTGTAGGGCATGCCGTAGACGATCTCCCGCGCGTCGGGGTCGGACAGCGCGACGCCCCGCTCCTCGGCCGCGGCGCGGTACCACTTGGACAGGCAGTTGCGGCAGAACCCCGCCAGGTTCATCAGGTCGATGTTCTGCACGTCGGACCGCTCGCGCAGGTGCTGCACGAGGCGGCGGAAGGCGGCGGCCTCCAGCTCGGTGCGCGTCGCGTCGTCCATCTCGGGTGCGGGCATGGGTGGTCCTCCTCGCGGCCCTAGATGGCCCATCCGGCCGGCCTTCGCCATAGTGCGCCCGGAGCCGGGAGGGGGGGCGCATGGCCTGGACGGATGCCGAGGCACGCCGCGCGTTGCGCGCCATCTTCGACGCGGCGGTGGCGAGCGCCGATCCGCGCGTGGTGCTGGCCCACCACTTGCCGGACCCGCCGATACGGGGCCGGGTGGTCGTGGTCGGCTGCGGCAAGTCGGCGGCGGTGATGGCCGCGGCGGTGGAAGCCGCTTGGCCGGGCATCGACCTCTCCGGCGTCGTCGTCACGCGCTACGGCCACGGCCATCCGACGCGGCGGGTCGAGGTGCTGGAAGCCGCCCATCCCGTGCCGGACGAGGCGGGGGCGGAAGGCGCGCGGCGCGTGCTGGCGGCGGTGCGCGGGCTCTCGGCCGACGACCTGGTGCTTTTCCTCGTCTCCGGCGGCGGCTCCGCGCTGACCACCCTGCCCGCGCCGGGGCTGACGCTGGAGGAGCTGCGCGCCACCAACCGCGCGCTGCTGGCCTCGGGCGCCTACATCGGCGCGATGAACTGCATCCGCCGCCACCTCTCGGCCTTCTCGGGCGGCAGGCTTGCGGTCGCGGCGCATCCGGCGCGCGTCGTCACCCTCGCCATCTCCGACGTGCCGGGCGACGACCCGGCGGTGATCGCCTCCGGCCCCACCGTGCCGGACCCCTCCACCTTCGAGGAGGCACGCGCGCTGGTGGCGCATCACCGCATGGACCTGCCGCCCCGCGTCGCCGCCCATCTCGCCGCCGCGGCGGAGGAGACGCCGAAGCCCGGCGACCCGCGGCTCGGCACCGTGGACTACCGCTTCATCGCGACGCCGATGATGGCGCTGCGCGCGGCGGCGGAGGCGGCGCGCGGCCTCGGCCTCGCCCCCCTGATCCTCGGCGATGCGCTGGAGGGGGAGGCGCGCGGCCTCGGCCAGGCGCTGGCCGGCATCGCGCTGTCGGCGCGGGCGCATGGCCACCCCCTGCCCGCCCCTTGCGTCCTGCTGTCGGGCGGCGAGACGACGGTGACCATCGGGCCGGAAGGCCATGGCCGCGGCGGCCGCAACGCGGAGGCGCTGCTGGGCTGCGCCGTCGCGCTCGGCGGCGCGCCGGGTATCTGGGCGCTGATGGGCGACACGGACGGGATCGACGGCTCGGAGGCCAATGCCGGGGCGTTCTGCGGACCGGACACCCTGGCCCGCGCCCGCGCCACCGGGCTCGACCCGCGCGGGATGCTGGCGCGTCACGACAGCTTCGGCCTGTTCGCCGCGACCGGTGACCTGCTGGAGACGGGGCCAACCCTGACCAACGTGAACGATCTGCGGGCCATTCTCGTGTCTTAACAATATTAAGCCACAACTGCAGCGTGGACAGATTCGCTTACGACCCCTAACTTCGCCCCATGCGCGACCCTGCCCTCGAAGCCCTGCTGTCCCAGCGCGGCGCGGTCACCCGCATCGCCACCGCCCTCGGCATTTCCACCGCCGCCGTCTCCCAGTGGAAGCGCGTGCCCGACGACCGCGTCGCGGAGGTGGCGCGGGCGCTGGGCGTGCCGCCCGCCGCCGTGCGCCCCGACCTGTCGGAGCCGCCGCCGGAAGCCCCTCGTCGCGAAGGACCCCTCATCCGCATGGCCGCCAACCGCATCCCGCTGCGCCGCCGGCGCCGGACCAAGGTGATCGCCACCCTCGGCCCGGCCTCCTCCACGCCGGAGGTGATCGAGCGGCTGTTCCGCGCGGGCGCGGACGTGTTCCGCCTGAACTTCTCGCACGGGTCGCATGCCGACCATGCCGCGCGCATCGCCATCATCCGCGAGCTGGAGCGCAAGGTGGACCGGCCGATCGGCATCCTCGCCGACGTGCAGGGGCCGAAGCTGCGCGTCGGCCGGTTCCAGGCTGGGCGCGTTCAGTTGCAGACCGGGCAGAACTTCCGCCTCGACCTCAGCCCCACGCCGGGCGACGTACGCCGCGTGCAGCTGCCCCATCCCGAGATCATCGGGGCCGCCGGCATCGGCACCACCCTGCTGCTCGACGACGGGAAGCTGCGGCTTCGCGTCATCCGCCAGCGCGACGACCACCTGGAGACGGAGGTGGTGGTCGGCGGCCCGCTGTCGGACCGCAAGGGCGTCAACGTCCCCGACGTGGTGCTGCCGATCCCCGCCCTGACGGAGAAGGACCGCGAGGACCTGGCCTTCCTGCTCGACCAGGGGGTCGAGTATATCGGCCTCAGCTTCGTGCAGCGGCCCGAGGACGTGGTGGAGTGCAAGGCCATCGCCGCGGGCCGCGCCTGGGTGATGGTGAAGATGGAGAAGCCGCAGGCGGTGGAGAACCTCGACGCCATCATCGCGCTGGCGGACTGCGTGATGGTGGCGCGCGGCGACCTCGGCGTCGAATGCCCGCCGGAGGAGGTGCCGCTGATCCAGAAGCGCATCGTCCGCGCCGCGCGCGCCGCCGGCAAGCCGGTGGTGGTCGCGACCCAGATGCTGGAGAGCATGATCAGCGCCCCCGCCCCGACGCGCGCCGAGGCGTCGGACGTCGCGACCGCCGTCTTCGACGGGGCGGATGCGGTGATGCTGAGCGCCGAGACGGCGGCCGGCCAGTTCCCCTACGAAGCGGTGAACATGATGGACCGCATCGTGGCGCGCGTGGAATCCGACCCGGACTGGCGCACCATGACCGATGCCAGCCGCCCGCCGCCGCAGAAATCCTCGGCCGACGCCATCGCCGCCGCCGCCCGCCAGGTGGCCCACACGATCGAGGCGGAGGCGATCGCGACCTTCACCTCCACCGGCTCCACCACGCTGCGCGTCGCGCGCGAACGCCCGGACTGCCCGATCATCGGCCTGACCGCCAGCATGCAGACCGCGCGGCGCATGGCCGTGGTCTGGGGCGTCCACCCGCTGACGACGGTCGAGCTGCACTCGATGACCGACATGGTCGCCAAGGCGATCCGCGCCGCCGCGCAGGAAGGCTTCGCGAAATCCGGCGACGAGGTGGTGGTGACCGCGGGCGTCCCCTTCGGCACGCCGGGCACCACCAACGCGCTGCGGGTGGCGATCGTCAAATAGGCCGGGCACCCTCCGGTTGACGCCGCCGCCACGCGCGCCTTCTCTGCGCCGCTCCAGGGAGTAGCCCCATGCGCCGCCTCGTCCTCGCCGCCGGCCTCGCCGCCACCCTCGCCATGCCCGCCGCGGCGCAGCGCGCGGGCGTCTACGACGTGACGGGCACCAACCTCGACGGCACGGCCTATACCGGGATCGCGCAGATCCGCCCGGCCGGCCTCTCCTCCTTCCTCATCGTCTGGCGGATGGGCAACCAGCTGGTGGAAGGGGTGGGCTTCGCCTCCGGCCGCACCATCGCGGTGGCGTACGGGCTGGCGCAGCGCCCGGGCATCGGCATCTATACGCTGAACCCGGATGGCAGCATGGACGGCGAATGGACCATCGTCGGCGCGCCGGGCAATGCCCGCGAACGCCTGGTGCCACGGCCGGAGGCCGCGCCCGCCACGCCGCCCGCCGCCGAGCCCGCCGCGCCCGCTACTCCGCGATAGGCGCCTTCGCCCGCCTCTCCCCCGCCAGCAGCGCCGCCTTGCGCGGCACGCCCCAGCGATAGCCCGTCAGGTCGCCGCCCGCCCCCACCACCCGGTGGCAGGGCACGGCGAGGGAGACGGGGTTGCGCGCGCAGGCCCGCGCCACCGCGCGGGTCGCGGCGGGCTGGCCCATCTCGGCCGCCAGGCCGGAATAGGTGCGGGTCTCGCCGAGGGGGATGCGCGTCAGCGCCTCCCACACGCGCCGCTGGAAGGCGGTGCCGCGCAGGTCGAGCGGCAGGGCGAGCGCGGCCGCGGGCTCCGCGAGGAAGGCCGCGACCTGGCGCACCCAGGCGGCGAGATCCTCCCCCGCCGGCTCGATCCAAGCCTTCGGGAAACGCGCGCGCAGGTCGCCCTCCAGCGCCTCCGGCG
Source organism: Falsiroseomonas sp. CW058 (assembly GCF_050563535.1). Taxonomy (NCBI): domain Bacteria; kingdom Pseudomonadati; phylum Pseudomonadota; class Alphaproteobacteria; order Acetobacterales; family Roseomonadaceae; genus Falsiroseomonas; species Falsiroseomonas sp. CW058. The sequence continues at coordinate 12,046 of NZ_JBNXUO010000012.1, read as the reverse complement.
GTTCGGCGAAGCCGATGAAGCAGATGCCGCGCGCCGTCGCGCCGACCAGCAGCGGGCCCATGGCGCTGCCGGCATGGGCGATGCGGATCACCTCCCCCTGCCCGCCGCGCCGGGCCGCGCCGGGCGTCATGCCGAGATGCCGGCCGGTGTCCTCATAGACCCGCGATTCGCTGCCGAAGCCGGCGCCGGCCACCGCCTCGGCCACGCGCTCCCCCGCCGCCAGCGCCGCCTGGAGCCGCCGCGCCCGCACCCCTTCGGCATAGCTGCGCGGGGTGACGCCGGTGATGTCGCGGAACAGGCGCAGGAAATGGTGGCGCGCATAGCCCGCACGGGCCGCGAGCGCCGCGAGGGAGGGCATCGCCTCCTCCGTCTCGATCAGGTCGCAGGCGGCGCGCACCGCCGCGGCATGGATCGCCGAACGTTCCCCCTTGGGATCGCAGCGGAGGCAGGCGCGGAAGCCCGCCGCCTCCGCCCCGGCCGCATCGGCGTAGAAGCGGACATTGCGCCGCAGCGGCGGGCGGGACGGGCAGCCGCTGCGGCAGAACACGCCCTGCGTCGTCACGGCATAGAGGAAGGGGCCGCAGCCCGGCGCCGCATCCCGCGCCAGCAGCGCCTGCCAGCGCAGCTCGTCCATGTCCTGGGGCATCGGGGCTTCGGGCATCGCCTTCACCGGTCGGATGTGTCGGGCGGCATCTGGCGCCGGGTGCGGGCCGCGCGCCATCCGCGCGTTGCTACAGCGCGTCGCCCTCCGCCCGGCGGGCAAGCTCGCGGCGGCGTTCCTCGCCGCCCGCCATCCGCGGATGCAGCGCGAGCGCGGCGTCGAGGCTGCGCAGCGCACCCTGCAGGTCCCCCGCTTCCTCCTGCAGCTCCGACAGCGCGAGCAGCGCGCCGAAATGCCGCGGCTCCAGCCGCAGCGCCTCCTGCAGGTCGCGCGCCGCCTGCGCGCCTTCGCCGAGCCGCGACAGGGCGCGCGCGCGCAGCAGCCAGGGCTCGGCCGCGCCTGGCTCCAGCACCAGCGCAGCGTCGAAATCCTCCAGCGCCTCGCCCGGCTCGTTGCCCTGGAGGTTGCGGATGCCGCGGCGGATCAGCAGCCCCGCGGCGGGCGAGACCGCCTGCCCCCAGACCGCGCGGATGCGGGTCTCGACAAGCTGCGCGCCCGCGGTGTCGGGGGCGGTCCTCAGCGCCTCGAACAGGCGGTCGAGCTCTGCGCGCCGCGCCTCGGCCGGGCTGCGCGTGGCGGTGTTCGGCACCTGCGCCGCGAGCGGCGCGGGCGGCAGCAGCAGCAGCAGCAGGGCGAGGAACAGGGCGCGGACCATGCGGAGGAGCCTCCCGCAGGGAAGATGGGATGCGCAAGGGCCGCGGAAGGGATGGCCGGCGGTGACGAGGGCGTGCGCCCCCGCGCCCTAACGCCCGAGCGCGATCCCCGCCGCCTGCACGATGCCGCGGAACTTCGCGAGTTCCGCGACCAGGAAGGCGCGCGCCTCCTCGGGCGCGTTGCGGTCCGCCGCGTCGACCCCGGCGGCGGCCATGCGCTCGCGCACCGCGGGCTCGGCCAGGACGGCGTTCGCCGCCTCGTTGAGCCGGGCGAGCAGCGGCGCGGGCAGGTTCTTCGGCGCGAGCAGCAGGTTCCAGGTGGTCACGTCCACATCCGCGACCCCGACCTCGGCGAGGGAGGGGATCTCCGGCATCAGCGGATGGCGGCGCGGCACCGTCACCGCCAGCCCGCGGGAGGTGCCGTCGCGCAGATGCGGCGCGGCGGAGGCCAGCACCTCGCAGGACCAGTCCACCTCCCCCGCCGCCATCGCCGCCAGGACCTGCGCGCCGCCGCGATAGGGGATGTGCTCGGCCCGCAGCCCGCCGGCCCGCGCCATCACGTATTCGCCCGTCAGGTGGCCGATGCCGCCCGCGCCGGAGGTGGCGAAGGACAGCGCCCCCGGCCGCGCCCGCATCGCCGCCAGCAGGTCCTGCATGGTGCGGTGCGGGGACCGTCCGGGCACCACCACCACCAGCGGCCCGCCGCCCACGATCGCGACCGCGGTGAAGTCCTCCACCGGGTCATAGGGCGTGGTCTGCGGCAGCGCCGCCGGGTTGGTCCCGTGGGAGGAGGCGGTCGCCATCAGCAGCGTGTGCCCGTCCGGCGCCTGCCGCCGCGCGAAGTCGGCGCCGAGCGAACCGCCCGCGCCGGCCCGGTTCTCCACGATGATCCGCGCCCCCGCGCCGAGCCGCGCCGCCATCCGCTCCGCCAGGATGCGGGCGGCAATGTCGGTGGAGCCGCCGGCGGTGAAGGGCACCACCAGGGAGATCGGCCGGTCCGGCCAGGGCGCCTGGGCAAGGGCGGGGGCCGGCAGCGCGGCGGCGAGGAGGAGAAGGGCGCGTCGGTTCATGCGCGCAACCTGCGCAACCGGCCGCCTCCTGTCCAGCGCCGCCCGCTTCCCGGCCGGGCGGCCGGGCGGCACCATGCGGCCGCCGCGGCGTTTCCCGCCCGCCCTGCCAGGAGCCGCCCGCATGACGCCTGCCACCCCGCCGGACGCCTCGGCGCAGAGGAACAGCCGCAGCTACCTGCTGCCGGTCGAGGACCGCGACTTCCTGCTGCGCGACGAGATGCGGGCCGCGCGCTTCGGCATGGAATACCTGAAGGCGGAACTGGCGCTGCGCGACTGGGGCGTGCGGTCCACCGTCGTCGTCTTCGGCAGCGCCCGCGTGGCCGACCGGGAGGGCGCGGCCCGTGCGCTGCGCGCCGCCCGCGGTGCCGAGGCGAAGCGGCTGGCGGAACGGCGGCTCGCCTTCTCGGCCCATTACGAGACGGCGCGCGCCTTCGCCCGCCTGGTCAGCCTGCGCGGCGGCGCGCTGGCGAATGATGGCGGGCTGCGCGACAACGTCATCGCCACCGGCGGCGGCCCGGGCATCATGGAAGCGGCCAATCGCGGGGCGTCGGAAGCGGGCGCGCCTTCCATCGGCTTCAACATCACCTTGCCGCACGAACAGGCGCCGAACGCCTTCTCCACCCCCGCGCTGACCTTCCGCTTCCACTATTTCGCGATGCGGAAGATGCACCTGGCGATGCGCGCCAATGCGCTGGCGGTCTTCCCCGGCGGCTTCGGCACCTTCGACGAGCTGTTCGAGATCCTGACCCTGGTGCAGTCGGCGAAGGCGCGACCGGTCCCGATCGTCCTGTTCGGCCGGGACTGGTGGCGGGAGGCGGTGAACTTCGAGGCGCTGGCCCGCGACGGCATGATCGCGGAAGCCGACCTGCGGCTGTTCGAGATGGTGGACACGCCGGAGGAGGGATGGGAGTCGCTCGTCCGCCGCGGTCTCAAGGCCCACACGCCGCCCGCCGAGGCCCCGCGCGCGCCGGCGCGGCGCGCACGGAAGGCGCCTTCCGGGGTGACGCTGCGCTGAAGGCCGGGTGGCGCGGGGGCCGGCGGGCTACGCCGCCTGCGCCCGGCGCGCCCCGGCAACCTGCGGCGGCTCCGGCCCGCCCGCCATCCAGTCCAGCAGCTCCACCGTGTGGACCGTGGGCATCGCGCCGCCCGACAGCTGCGTCAGGCAGCCGATATTGCCCGCCGCGATCAGGTCCGCCCGCGTGCGGCCGAGATTGCCGAGCTTGCGGTCGCGGAGCTGCCCCGCGATCTCCGGCTGGAGCAGGTTGTAGGTGCCGGCGGAGCCGCAGCAGAGATGGCCTTCCGACGGTTCCTTCACGGCGAAGCCCGCGCGCTTCAGCAGGTCCTTCGGCGCCGCGGTGACCCGCTGCCCGTGCTGGAGCGAGCAGGCGGCGTGGTAGGCCACCGTCAGCCCCGGCGCGGGGCGCGTCGGCGCATAGCCGAACTTCTGCAGCACCTCGCTGACATCCATCGCGAGGGCGCCGACCTTCGCGGCGCGCTCCGGCCAGTCCCCGGGCTCGGTGCGGAACATGTGGCCATAGTCCTTCACCGTCGTGCCGCAGCCCGAGGTGTTGACGACGATGGCGTCCAGCCCCTCGCCCGCCATCTCCTCCGACCAGGCGGCGACATTGGCGCGGGCCAGCCGCATCGCCGGGTCGTGGTGGCCCATGTGGTGGTCGAGCGCGCCGCAGCAGCCCTGGTCCTTCGTCACCACGACATCGAGGCCCATGCGCGTCAGCAGCCGCACCGTCGCCTCGTTGATGGAGGGCGCGAGCACCTGCTGCGCGCAGCCCGTCAGCAGCGCGACGCGGCCGCGGCGCGTGCCCTCGGCGCGGTGCAGGCCGGGCCTTTCCACCGGGCTCGGCCGGGGGACGGACCGCGGCGCCAGCTTCAGCATGGCGCGCAGGCGCTGCGCCGTGACCGACCCGCCCGGGATCAGCCGCGCGAAGGGCCGCGCCAGCCTGCCGCCCGCCAGCGCCAGGCGCAGCCGCCGGGGATAGGGCAGCAGGGTGGACAGCAGGCGGCGCAGCGCACGTTCCGACCTCGGCCGGTCGTAGGTCTCCTCGATGTGGCGGCGGGCATGGTCCACCAGGTGCATGTAGTGGACGCCCGAGGGGCAGGTGGTCATGCAGGACAGGCAGGAGAGGCAGCGGTCCACATGCTTCACCACCTCCTCCGTCGCCGGGCGGTCGTTCTCCAGCATGTCCTTGATGAGGTAGATGCGCCCGCGCGGGCTGTCCAACTCGTCCCCGAGCAGGACGAAGGTGGGGCAGGTGGCGGTGCACATGCCGCAATGGACGCATGTCCGCAGGATCCTGTTGCTCTCCGCCGTATCGGGGTCGCGGAGCTGCGCGTCGGTGAAGCTGGTCTGCATCTGGGGCTCCCTGCCGGGCATAGATGGCCCTTCCGTGGCGCCGGGGGAAGCCGCGGCGCGGGCCGGTCCGCAGCGGCACGCTCGTTGCAAACCCGCCACCGCCCGCCCAACGGCCTTGCAGGTTGCGATGCCGGCTGCGGGACGGGGCCGGGATTTCCCCCTTCGCGTTCACCACGGATCAAGAAAGGTGCTGCAAGATGCGGATCGACACCTCCCCGACCCCGCCGCGGGGTTCCGCCGAAGCCCTGACGCGCCACCGCGCCTGGATCGGCGAACGGGAACATGCGCGGCAGATGGCGCTGCTGCGCGTCCGGGCCGCGCCGAATCCGGCGGAACGGCGCGGCGCCGACCGCCGCCAGGCCGAACGCCGGCAGGCCTGATCCGGTTACCCCGTCGCGCCGCCCGCGCGACGGGACATGGCACCGGCCCGGGGCAGCGATGCCCCGGGCCGGGCCATCCGGTCAGACGCCCGCGCGCATCCTGCCGGGGTTGAACACCCCTTCGGGGTCCAGCGCCGCCTTCACCCGCGCCGCGATGCCGGCCAGCGCGGGCGCTTCCTCCGGCACCACCGCGACCATGGCGCGCAGCGGCTCCGGCGCACGGAACAGGGTGAAGCTGCCCCGCGCCGCCGCGGCCGCGCGCATCACCTCCGCATGGGCGGCCTCAGTCGCCGGGCCGGCCACCCAGACCAGACCGCCGCCCCAGTCCAGCATCACCCGCGCGCCGAAGGCGGCCACCAGCGCCGCCGCCACGCGCGGCCCCGCGCTCGGCCGGACGGAGACGCGCCACACCGCATCGCCCTCCGCCGCCCGCAGCGGCTCGGCATCCCGCACCGCGCGCCACAGCGCGGCCGAGGCGTCGTCGGCCACCAGCGACACCTCGCCGAAGGGGGCCAGATCCTCCCGCAGGCGCCCGCCGCGATAATCGACGGAGGCGCGGAACTCCTCGAGCCGCAGCAGCGCGACCGGCCCCGCCAGCCCCGCGCCGCCATCCGGCAGCAGCGCCGCGCCGGTGACGCCGAAGGGGCTGCACAGCCCGGCGCTGAGCGCCCGCACGCCCGCGGCAAGGTCGGCGACCCGCACCGCCAGCGTCGCCTGCGCCTCGGGCCGCGGCAGCACCTTCAGCGTCACCTCGGTGATGACGCCGAGCGTGCCGTGGCTGCCGGCGAGGAGCTTGCAGAGATCGAGCCCGGTGACGTTCTTCAGCACCCGCCCGCCGCTGCGCACCACTTCCCCAGCGCCGTTGACGAAGCGGATGCCGAGGAGGTGGTCGCGGATCGCCCCCGCCGTGATGCGCCGCGGGCCGGAGAGGTTGGCCGCGACCACGCCGCCAAGCGTGGCGGGCCGGTCCGTGCCGAACAGCGCGCGCGTGTCGGGCGGTTCGGGCGCGATCATCTGGCCCCGCTCCGCCACCGCGGCCTCGATCTCCGGCAGCGGCGTGCCGGCGCGGGCGGAGATCACCAGCTCCGTCGGCCGGTACAGCGTGATGCCGGCGAGGTTGCGGGTGGACAGCGTGCGCGCCGCCTGCACGGGGCGCAGCAGGGCGCGCTTCGACCCGTTGCCCTCGATCGCCAGCGGTTCCCGCGCCGCCGTGGCGGCGGCGACGGCGGCGGCGAGTTCGGCTTCGTCCAGCGGGGCGAACAGCATCAGGACAGCGCGGGCGACAGGGGGAAGACCTTGTGCGGGTTCAGCAGCCAGGCCGGGTCGAAGGCGGACTTGATGCGGCGCTGCTGGTCCAGCTCATGCGGCCGGAACTGGTAGGGCATCAGGTCGCGCTTCTCCACGCCCACGCCGTGCTCCCCGGTCAGGCAGCCGCCGACCTCGACGCAGAGCTTCAGGATCTCGGCCCCGAAGGCCTCGGCCTTGCGGAAGCTCTCGGCGTCGTTGGCGTCGAACATGATCAGCGGGTGCAGGTTGCCGTCGCCCGCATGGAACACGTTGGCGACGCCGAGGCCGTATTGCGCGCTCATCTCTCCGATCCGCTTCAGCACATGCGGCAGTTCCCCGGTCGGGATGGTGCCGTCCATGCAGAGGTAGTCGGGGCTGATGCGGCCGACCGCGCCGAAGGCGCCCTTGCGGCCCTTCCAGATGGCGATGCTCTCCTCCGCCGTCTGGGCCACCCGCAGACTGATCGGGTCGAATCGGGCGCAGATCGCGTGGATGCGGTCCAGCAGCTCATCCTGCTCCCGCTCGCTGCCCTCCACCTCGATGATGAGCATGGCTTCCGCATCCAGCGGGTAGCCAGCATGGGCGAAGGCCTCGCAGGCATGGATGCAGGGCCGGTCCATGAATTCCAGGGCGACGGGGATGATGCCCGACCCGATGATGGCATCCACCGCCGCGCCCGCGACCTCGGTGCCGCGGAAGGCGGCGAGCATGGCGCGCGCGCCCTCGGGCCCGCGCAGGATGCGGACCGTGACCTCCGTGACGATGCCGAGCATCCCCTCGCTGCCGGTCACCAGGCCGAGCCAGTCATAGCCCGCGGAATCGAGGTGGTCGCCGCCGATCTCCACGATCTCGCCCGTCGGCGTCACCATCTTCAGGCCGAGCAGGTTGTTCGCGGTGACGCCGTATTTCAGGCAATGCGCCCCGCCCGAATTCATGCCGACATTGCCGCCGATCATGCAGGCGAGCTGGCTCGACGGGTCGGGCGCGTAGAAGAACCCCTCATGCTCCACCGCCCTGGTGATGCCGAGATTGGTGACCCCCGCCTCCACCACCGCGAGCCGGTCGTCGAAGTCGATCTCGAGGATGCGGTTCATCCGCATCAGCCCGATCACCACCGCATCGGCCAGCGGCAGCGCCCCGCCCGACAGGCTGGTGCCCGCGCCGCGCGGCACCACGCGGATGCCATTGGCGTGGCAGTGGCGCATCACCGCCGCCACCTGCTCCGTCGTCTGCGGCAGCACCACCGCGAGCGGCACCTGGCGATAGGCCGACAGGCCGTCCGTCTCGTAGGGCTTGAGGCGGAGCGCCTCGCTGATCGTGCCCTCGCCGGGGACGATGGCGCGCAGCGCGGCCACGATCTCCTCCCGGCGGGCGACGATCTCGGCATTGGGTGGGGGCAGCGCGATCATGGAACCTCCCGGGGCAGCGGGAAGATGGTCCGTGGCCCCGGGACGGGCAAGACGGTCCGGCACCGGGCGCGGCTGCCGCGCCGAGGCCCGCGCATGACGAAGGGCCGCGCCGGACGACCCGGCGCGGCCCCTGCATCCGATCGAAGGGCCGGGCGCGCCCGGCCGGCCGGCTTCAGCCCTGGCGGGCCTTCAGCCGGGGGTTCTTCTTGTTCAGCACGTAGACGCGGCCGCGGCGGCGAACCAGGAAGCAGTTCTTGTCGCGGGTCTTCGCGGTCTTCAGCGAGTTGCGGATCTTCATCGTCGTGGTCCTGTGAGGCCGCGCCGGATAGCGGCGGGGCGGGGTGATGTCAACCGGCGGCGGGCGGAACCTCGGTGGTCCAGCCATGCGCGTCGTTGGTGCGGCCGTACTGGATGCCGACGATGGCGTCGTAGAGCCGGCTGGTCAGCTCGCCCGTCTCGCCGCCGTTGATCACCAGGTCCCGGCCCTTGTAGCCGAGCGTGCCCACCGGGGACACGACGGCGGCCGTGCCCGTGCCCCACATCTCCCGCAGGGTGCCGGCGGCGCCGGCGGCCATCACCTCGTCGATCGAGACCGGGCGCTCGGTCACCGTCAGCCCCCAGTCGCGCAGGAGCTGGAGGACGGAGTTGCGCGTCACGCCATCGAGGATGGTGCCGGCGAGCGGGGGGGTGATCACCTCGTCGCCGATGCGGACCATGATGTTCATCGTGCCGACCTCGTCCAGGTATTTCCGCTCCACCGCGTCGAGGTAGAGCACCTGCGTGTAGCCCGCCGCCGCGGCGTCCTGCTGGCCGGCGAGGCTGGCCGCGTAGTTCGCCGCCGTCTTCGCCTCCCCCGTGCCGCCCTTCACGGCGCGCACATGCCGGTCCGAGGCGAGGATCCGCACCGGCTTCACGCCTTCCTTGTAGTAGCTGCCGACCGGCGAGAGGATGAGGAAATACAGGTAGCTGTGCGCCGGATGGACGCCGAGCATCACATCCGTCGCGATCACAGTCGGGCGGAGGTAGAGCGAGGTGCCGGGCTTGCGCGGCACCCAGTCATGGTCGACGCCGACCAGGGCGTCGAAGCTCCGCCGCACGATGTCCACCGGCATCTCCGGCATGCACATGATCCGCGCGGAGCGGTTCAGCCGTTCGGCGTGGCGACCGGCGCGGAACAGCCGCACCCGGCCATCGGCGCCGCGGAAGGCCTTCAGCCCGTCGAAGATCGCCTGACCGTAGTGCAGCACGCTCGTCGCCGGGTCGAGGGAGAGCGGGCCATAGGGCTCGATCCGCGGGGAATGCCAGCCCTTCCCCTCGTCGTAGTTCATCAGGAACATGTGGTCCGTCAGGACCTTGCCGAAGGCGAGGCTGTCGTCCGACGGCTTCGCCTTGGGCGCGGTGGTGCGGGTGACGGGGAAGGGGCCGTTGCTCATGGCGCCGCCTCTGCCTTTGCTGCCGGGTTCGCGGGTTCTTGCGTGACTGGTCCGGACCCTATAGCGCGTTCCGCCGCTGTGGCAGAGTCCCTGACCTACTCCGCCGCGATTTTTCCCGCCGCCCCCTCCTCCGCGATCAGCTTCAGCCAGCCGTCGCGGGTCTGGGGCAGCTTGCGGCCCAGGATCTGCTCCGCCACCTGCGTCCGCAGCACCTGCGCGGTGCCGCCGGCGATGGCGAACATCCGCGCATCCCGCAGGTAGCGCTCCATCGGGTTGTCCCGCGAATAGCCCGCGGCGCCCCAGACCTGCAGGGCGCCGTTGGTGACGCGGATCGCCATCTCGGAGGCGAAGACCTTGGCCTGGGCGGCAGCCAGGCGGTCCGGGAAGCCGGCCGGGCCGGCGCTGCGGGCCGCGCGGCGGACCAGGGCGCGGGCGGCCTCCACCTCGATCGACATGTCGGCGAGCATCCAGCCGAGGCCCTGGAATTCCGCGATGGGCCGGCCGAACTGGCGGCGCGTTCCGGCGCGGGCGAGGGCGTGGTCCAGCGCCCCGGCCGCGAGGCCGAGCGCGACGGTCGCCGCGCCGACGCGCTGGCCGTTATAGGCATCGATCAGCCGCGCGAAGCCGCGCCCCCAGCCGCCGGGCGCGCGCAGCACCATCGCATCCGGCACCACCAGGTCGTGGAATTCCAGCTCCGCCTCCGGCATCCCGCAGAGGCCGAGCGAGGGGATGCGGCGGGCGACCACCAGGCCGGGCGGGTCCCCTTCCCCGCCGCGCACCACCAGGAAGCCGCCGATGCCGCGGAAGGCGCCGTCCTCCACCACGCGGGCGAAGATCAGGTGCAGGCGGGACACGCCGCCGCCGGTGATCCAGGTCTTGCGGCCGTTGATCACCCAGTCGCCGCCGCGGCGTTCGGCGGTCGTCGTCATCTCGGTCGCGGCGGACCCGGCCTCGGGCTCGGTGATGCAGATGGCGGGCTTGTCACCGGCGAGGACGAGCCCGGCCGCCAGGCGCTTCTGCGCCTCCGTCCCATAGGCCATCACGGCGCCGACCGCGCCCATGTTGGCCTCCACCGCGATGCGGCCGCAGACGGCGCAAGCCTTCGAGAATTCCTCGACCACCAGCACGGCGTCCATCACGGACCCGCCCGGCCCGCCCCACTCGCGCGGGATGGTCAGGCCGGTGAAGCCGGCTTCCGCCATGCGGCGGACCATCGGCCAGGGGTATTCGCCGCTGCGGTCGGTCGCCGCGGCGCCGGCGGCGGCGTCCTGCGCCATCTCCCGCGCGCGGTCGCGCAGGCGGGCCTGGTCGGGGGTGAGGTCGTCGGTCATGCGGAAAGCCGTTCCTCGATAGCGGCGGCGGCGGCCTTGTCCAGCTTCAGCGCGCGCGCGAGGCGGTCGAGCCAGGCGCGCTCGGCCTCCGTCACCTCGCCCGCGCCGGCGAAGGCGGCGGCGTAGAGCCGGGCGCGCAGCATCGGGTCGGTCGCCTCTGCGGCCAGGGACTCGGGCGTCATCGGCCGGTCGAAATCGGCGAGCACGAAGTCGCGCTCCTCCGCGCTCAGTCCCGCGGCGTCGAGCTGGGCGGCGATGGCCTTGCGCTCGGCGGCGTCCACCGCGCCATCGGCCTTGGCGGCGGCGATCATGGCGCGCATCAGCAGCAGCGATTCGGCTTCCTCGGCGGCGGGGGCCTCGGGTTCGGGCGGCGGCGCGGCGGGCCGGGACCAGGGGGAGCCCCCGGCCTGCGGGGTGCGGGGCGAAGGGGCGGGCGTGGAAACGGGACGGATGTCGCCGCCCCAGGGCCGCCCGGCCGGGCGCGGGGCCGGGGCAGGCGCGGGTGCAGGCGCGGGGGTTGCTGCCTGGCCGCCGCGCATCATCGCCTCGATCGCCGCGCCCGCGACGGTGCCGAGCGCGCGGGCCAGCGCCGCATTGCCGCCGCGCCCGCCGAGCAGCGAGGGCGTCGCGTTCCGCCGCCGCCGCCGCGGCGGCTGCGCCGCGCCGCCGAGCAGCGCACCCAGCACACGGTTCAGGTCCATGCCTGTCCTCCCTGGCGGGCAGGGACGACACCTCCCCAACCCTCCCCGGTGGTACCCGAGCGCGCGGCCCACGGGAAGGTCAGCGGCGCAGCAGCCCCCGCAACAGGTCGCCAGCCGCACCGGGAAGGCCGGGGATGGCGGGCTGCGGCGCCTGCGGCGCGGGCGCGGCCTGCGCCGGGGCGGGGCGGGCGGCGGGCACCCGCCCTTCCCGCCCGCCGCGCGCGGCGGCCAGGGCCGGGCCGCATTCCGGCAACGGCTCCAGCCGGGACTGGCGCCCCTGCGCGAGCGCGCCGAGCAGCGCGCCGGCATCGCCGCCGACGCGCCCGGCCAGCCCGCCCAGCGCCGCTTCCAGCCCGCCCACGATATCCACCCCGCCATAGCGCGGCGCGGCCAGCGTGCCGCCGAGGTCGGCCGCGACGCGCAGCGCCTGCCCGGCCGCGCGGATGTCGTGCTGCAGCCGCAGTGCGAGCGTCTCGTCCCGCAGGTTCACCGTGCCGCCGCCCGCGACCTTCGCCGCGGGCGCATCCAGCAGCAGGGTGCCGACCCGCGCCAGCCCATCCGCCGCATCGGCGCGCAACGCGACGCAATCCACCGGCAGGCGCTGCGGGATCTGCGGCAGCACCGGCAGCCTTTCGCGCAGCGCCGCCTGCACCGGGCCGGTCAGCGCCGGCTCCAGGCTGCCCTCCAGCACCGCGAGGCCGAGATGCCCGCCGAGCGTCGCCGCCACCGCCCGCAGGTCGTTGCCGCGCC